>JBKHIX010000142.1:0-3881 GCA_046538435.1 Thermoplasmata archaeon
CTGCATCACCTTGTGAATGGTCTCCACTTACAGTGACATCTCCTGTTGCATATGTATTATTTATATAACCTTCGTTACTACCTACTAACCCTCCGCAATTATAGGGGTCTCCATTGACATTACTTGTAGAATATGAATCATCTATATTCCCTTCGTTCTTGCCTACAAGTCCCCCAACGCTTGTAGATCCATTAACATATCCATTTGAATAAGAATCTTCTATCACGTTGTAGTTATATCCTACAAGTCCACCAGCATTACTGGGTGATGTGTCTCCGGTAGTAGAATTTATTTCTCCAGTAACATAAGAGTTAGATACAGTACCAGAATTCTCTGCAACTAGTCCGCCAACAAGGGCCTGTCCTGTGATATTTACGTTTTCCAAAGATACGTTACTAATATCACCTGACGAAAAACTGAATAGAGCTTGATAATTACTATCTGGTCTATCTATTAAAAGGTCATTAATAGTAAAACCTTGACCATTTAATGAACCTTTAAATCCGTCATTCAATCCGCCTATAGAATCCCAACCATCAGCAGTATCCACATAGGTATCATAACCAGCAGTATTTTCGTTCAAATCGCTAACTAAAACATAATCACCAGTCAAATCATTTCGTATATCGTTCAGATCAGTCCAATCAGAGATTTCAGTCGCTCCATTGGATTGTAATTCTGGATTCGATTCGGCTTCACCCATACCTACAAAAAAGGTAGACAAAACCGAGATAATCAATAGTGTCACTATAATTAAGTTCCATATTTTTTCCATATTTCGAGTTATTTTATCACCTAAAATTACACCTCCTATTTGGGTTAATCTTTATAAGCTTTCCGTACTATTAAAAGGTATAATATAAATATGTAAATTTTTAAAAATAAATTAGAATTAATGATGTGATTAAAAGGACATAATCTAATTCTTTAAATCGACCAGTATTGTTTTTCTTTGAATAATTACAATTCATCCATCTGCTTAAAACTATTAGAATTTTCAAAAAAGCAATTTGCATCTAAACTACCCAACCCCTTCATACCTCTAATCCCCACTATCACCACCAACCGAATATCGTAATACAACTGACGGTTGGTATTACCTTATCCAGTAAACAAAAATCCTCTCACACTTACTCCAAAAATCTTTATGATCTTCGGTTGTTATCCTTCTCTTCATTACGAATGACGGTTGTTACTTCGCATCTATAGGAATTCAGTTTGAATTCCTTCGATATCGGGAATTTGATTCCCGAAATACACGATTCACGGTTGTTACCAACCGTAACTCGTAACGCCCAACTACCTAATATCGTAACGAAAAAATAGAATCGAGCTTTGTCTCATCTCTCTATTTTTTTCTCCATAAGCCCTTCGCCTCATTCTGACTGCACTCCCTCCTCACTTACAAAACCTAGATTATATTTATGACTGCATCTTAATCCCCTTCGTCACCATGACCTTAAAAAAATGTCCAGACTGTAAAACAGAAAAAGATGTAATCAAGCATGGGTTACGGGAAACAAAGAAAGGTACTATCCAACGCTACTACTGCAAATCTTGTAATACCTCCTTCAGCGGTTCGAAGACACCTCGCACGGAATATCCGGAAAATGTTATCCTGTACACATTAGATCAGTACAATCGAGGTTATCCGGTCAAAGTAGCAAAAAAGCGGACAGGGAGGAAATACCAATATTCTCCTCCAAGAAGCACTATTTACACATGGATCGACCGCTACAAAGATACTCTAACCTTTTTAAAGCTAAGGAAGAACTATAACATAGATCCCGAAAACCTGACCACCACTCACAATTACCACCACCGTCAGGTCTACCCCTTCACGTACCACCACTTAAAGCTCAATATTCACTCAAAACAGAGACCCGAACTCAGAAGATACATCAACTGGATAGAGAGATCCTTAGATAGAGACATGTTTCTCAAAGGACCTCGCTGTTCTTCTACAGAAATAGATCAGGATCCAAAAATTGAAGAAAAAGACAACCTGACCACAGAGCTTACCCAGTTAGCTTTCAATTCCCAACCTAAAAATTCCAACAAATCACCCCATGAGACTGTAGAGGAATTCTTCTTGATCAACGACTCTACTACTGTTTGCACGGAATTACCAGTCTTCATAAACCCTTCAGGAACTTCTTTAGATGTAGATGAACCAATCACTGGCCATATAGACCTCATACAGATTAGATACGATAATCTCTATATCCTAGATTACAAACCCAATCTTAACTATCCAGAAAAGCACACCTCTCAACTCCAATTGTACAAAAAAGCCATACAAAAACGGACCTCAATCTAAAGGAACAATGTTCCTTATCTCACTCGAAGCAAGTTCTCGTGATCCCAAAAGACAAGATCCACACTGCAGTATCCGCAGGACTACGTCCGAGGACGGAAGGATACAATCCTGCTCGTTCAACAAACATTCTTACTATGAATTTGAATAATACTGAAAAATAGGGAAAACAAAATCGATATCAATATTTCCCTAACTCTTTCATCAGTTCTTTATTCTTTTCTAGACTCTTTTTGATGAGCTTTTTGGTTTCAGGATCGATACCTTCTTTTTTGTCTTTTTCCTTCTCCTTGTCTGTCTTCCCCATGTTTTAACCTATATTAAATAACCTACCTACTCATTTATTAATCTTTTTTCAGCTAGACTCTGAACACAGTTCGAATCAAAAATTTTAATATCCAGATTATTTATACGATTTCGATGAAAAATAAAGAAGGACTTACACCTCCTGAACCTGGGAAAAAACTAACTAGATTATTAGCGTGGTTGAAAAAGAGAGGAGGAATAAAAGAACTATCAAAATGTAAAAGAAAGGCTTCTCAGATCGAGTTAGATGAATTAGAGGATAAGATCAAAGAGATTTCCAACGCTAAAATCATGATAGGAATAATTCCCAAAGGAGATAGAGAAAAGGGGATATGTATTAAAGACAAAGGGTGGGCTGACGGTTGGGCAAAGTATTATGACCTTGAAATCCCCCATCATAGACATCGTAAGAAGTTGTAAAACAACTAAAAATATTTTTTCAGAATCTGAAGAAAAACTTTATTATACACTATACCTCCTATATGTAGGTGATGAGTATGAGTGAAGAAGAATATCCCGAATTCTCAGAGGAGTTGGTGGAGCATATCGATGAGCCATTTGATGGTCTATTCGGGAATAATGTTCAAACACGAGTTGTGGAGGAATTAACGGCAGATCCATTTAACATATTTAGACCAAAAGAACTTGAGGAACTTACAGATTCTTCGACACCTAGTATACGAAGAGCTCTCAAAAATCTAGTAGAACTCGACTTAGTAGAAAAAAAAGAAGAGGACAGCCAACATCCAGTTTATAGAGTCAACATGGACTCTAAAGTATTGAAAGCACTGACTTTTCTATCTTTAGCTTTGATAGATGATAAAGAGGAAACTAACCATTTGGACCAAGCGGTAATAGAATATTGTAAGAAGGAGGATCTATTCCCGATCGTTCAGGCTAGCTCAGATACTTATGAAGTCAAAGACGGATCAACGATTTCCTTTATAGGTAAATCCGAGAGTGCCGTAATCTCTGATGAGATCGTAGGCGGAGGTGTTTGATTTATGACATCAGATGATGATCCTGAAGAAGACAAGGAAAAATCTCAGGTAACGATCGATTTGAACGAAATCTATAAATTTGAACCTGAAGATATAGAAATAGATATAGAAAACGAAAGTTATTCAAATCTAGCTTATATACAAGTCGCACATCGAGACCTTCAGATCGACTTTCTTAAAATGCCTGGTATCCAAGAAGAAGATAAACAAAAAGTCAAAGGGACAAGAATACACATGAGTCATGCAGCAGCCCAAAA
>JBKHIX010000037.1:0-16097 GCA_046538435.1 Thermoplasmata archaeon
TATTTTGTGGTCTCATAAAATGTAGCTTTCTTTTGAGAATCGAACATATTTTTATCTTTGACTTTTTGACCTCCTGATGTTCCTAAAAAGGCCATGCTGCCCCCCCTACTTGATTCATCATCAGGTTCTATATATGATGAAAAAGCCTCTTTAAAGGGTAAGTATGGGTCTGATATTTCACTTTGACAGGTACCAGAAAGAAATTTGTAACCTAATTCTTTAGCAAATGGTTTCAGGTGATGTATCAAAGTTGTTTTTCCGATACCTGCTTCACCTTCGACAAATACTGAAAAACTTCCCTCATTCTTAGCTTTTTTAAGATTATCACGGAGTTTCTTTAAAGGTACATCTCTACCTACAAAAACATCACTAGCACCGATCTCTTCCATATCAACTAATCCATCGTCATCTATATTACTCAAAACCTTGACTACAGGATTCCTTCCTTCTACAAAATTTTTAGATTTCTTTAACCGTATCTCTCTTTCTTCATCTTCATCTTTTAAGGTTATTTCTTCGTCTTTTATCTTGTTCCAGATTTTGTCTTCTCTTTCAAAACCTTTTTCAGTTAAAAAATATACGTTTCTTTTCCTGTCCTGTCCGCTAATATATCTCTTTTTTTCAACGATGAAACCGTCTTCCTCTAATTCGTTTATCTTTGTATAGGGTTTACCTTCACTCATCCCGACTGCTTCAGTGATCCCTTTAGGTGTTATTTTGTACGGTACTTCTTCTTCGCTTTTGAATTCCTCAAAACTTTCTAAATGAATTAAGATTAAATCTTTGGTGTCTATAGGCAACATCATTTAGTTTAGTTTGTTATAAATAATGTTTATCGTTGATTATCAATATTTTATCATCTGTGGGCAAAAGCTGCCAGGAATGGTTCCTTATCTATTATCTTAACGAAACCGAATCTTTCAAATTGTATGATATCTCCTTCTTTAGCTTCATTTATATTGTTCTCTATCATACCTTCCTGTGTGGAACCATCAACATTCTCAATACAACCTTCAAATCCTTCGCATAACCACTGTATTTTTATTATATCTTTATTGCCAAAACTTGTTATTTTACCCTTTTTACCGTCAAGCTCTATATTACAGAAATTTTTCAAACGTATTTCTTCACCCTGGCCTTCTTTCCATTCTTTCTTTGGAATGAAGACTTCTTTACAAACCCTCAATTTTCGGTCTCCTCTTTCTGGATAGTCTGGATGTCTCGGTATTTCAGCGGTATCGAGGTCTATCTCTCCTTCTAGCTCTATCTTTACTGGTTCTGGAATAAAGAAGTATCTATTGGCTTCCTGGTCGATTATTTCACGATTTTTAGAGTAGAGTTTTGACGCAGGGACCTCGATATCAGTACTTGACATCCCGAAATCTAGGATAAAATCTCTTACAGCTTCTGGTTGTATGCCCCTTCGTCTCAATGATTGTAGGGACCAAGTCCTCGGATCGCTCCAACTGTTCAATTCTCCCTTTTTTAGCTGCTGCTGAAATTCACTTTTACTTAGTTTTATACCTTTTAACCGGAGCATTCCGTAATGTAGGAATTCACCACCTTTCCATCCGAAAATATCCCATATGTATTCTTCCATTTTATCTTCCATAACTAAATCTTTTCCTCGAAGTATATGTGTCACTCCAAGAAGGTAGTCATCTATTGCCCAGGAAAATTCTAGGAGTGGCCATACTTGATATTCGTTTTCCACTCTAGGATGTAGAGTTTTAGAAATCCTGAATAAAACTCTATCTCTAAAAGCTGGATCAGGATGCTGCATATCTGTTTTAAGGCGAACAACAGCTTCACCTTCATCAAAACCTCCTTTTAACATAGCTTTCCAGTGCTTAAGATTGTCTTCCACACTTCTGTTCCTATGTTTGCATTCCTTTCCCCTCTCTCTTTTCTCTCTCAATTCTTCAGCACTACATTCACATACATATGCCTCCCCCATCTCGATTATCTTCTCACAATAATCATAATATATGTCCATCCTTTCTGATTTATAGTGAACTTCATGCCAATCGACATCTAACCATTTCAATCCGTCTTTAATCATATCGTAGGCATCAGAGAGTGGTTTCTTTTTTTCTGAGCCGATGGTATCATCAAAGAAAAGGATTAATTTTCCATTATTTCTCTTCACATATTCATCATTAAGCAGGACCATTCGGGCATTTCCGATATGCAGTGGACCTGAAGGATAAGGAGCCATCCTCATCACTACATTTTCTCCTTCTATATCGGGCAACGTGTCTCTGTCTTCCTTTTCTTTTTCCTCAAAAAATTCCGGCATTATTTTCATCAATTCATCTTTTTGATCTTCTAAACCCATTTGATTTATTTCTTCTATAATTTCATTGACTAATCCCTTAGTCCCTGCAGGGTCTTTTTTACATTCATCGCATTCACCCATTACTTTCCCCATGACTGCACCCAATGTAGCTTCTCCGTCAAATTTTACAGCATTTTTCAAAGCGTATTTTCTGATAATCTCTTCTTTTTCGGAAGACATGATAGCAGCATTATGATTGATGATATATGGGTGTTTTGCTTAAAAATTATTAGAAAAATAGAAAATTAGAAAAATAAAGAGGTTTTAGTTTGTATTTTATTCTTCAGCAGTGTCTTCTGTAGCCCAACTGTAGTCCATCTCGGACATCTGTTTGTAAAGATTCCACTGTCTATCAACGTCGGATTGTGCAAGGTTAGCGAGTTTTTCTGCTCTCTCTGGATCTGTTTTTTTGAGGACTCTATATCTGTTCTCTTCGAATATGTAATCTTTAATCGGAATCGAAGGTTCTTTTGAATCTATCTGGAGTGGATTCTTGCCTTCTTCTTTTCTCCTTGGATCATATCTGTACAGCAGCCAATGACCGGATTCTACTGCTTTCTTCTGTTCTTCTAACTGTTCACTCATATTAATTCCATGAGCGATACATGGACTATAGCAGATTATCAGTGATGGTCCATCATAGGCCTCGGCTTCCATAAATGCTTTAACAGTCTGATTTGGATTTGCACCCATAGCTACTTGAGCAACATAAACGTAACCGTAGGTTTGAGCCATCATTCCTAGATCTTTCTTTGGAAGTGGCTTACCAGCAGCAGCGAATTTTGCTGTACTTCCTCTTGGTGTTGCTTTTGACATCTGTCCACCTGTATTGGAGTAAACTTCTGTGTCAAGGACGAGTGCATTTAGGTCTTCATCAGATGCAAGCACGTGGTCCAATCCACCGTATCCTATGTCATAGGCCCAGCCGTCTCCACCGAATATCCATACAGATTTTCGAACCAGGAAATCAGTCAACGATTTCATCTGGTCATCGTCGTTTTCTTCTGCTAGTTCTTTTAACTCTTTTACTCTTTCTCTCTGTTTTTTGATCCCTTCATCATCTGATTGGTCAGCATTTAGTATCTCACTCTTCAAATCTTCAGGTACATAGTCTACTTTTTCTAGCCACTCTTCTCCTTGCTCTTTCAATTTGTTCGTGGTCAATCTGAAACCGTAACCAATCTCTGCTGCATCTTCGAACAAGCTGTTTGTCCAGGTCGGTCCGAATCCGTCTTCATCTTTACAATATGGTGTTGTTGGTAAATTACCTCCATATATGCTGGAACAACCTGTAGCGTTAGCAATCATAGCCCTATTTCCGAATAATTGGGTCATCAATTTGACATATGGTGTTTCACCACATCCTGCACAAGAACCACTGAATTCGAATAATGGTTGTAGTAATTGGCTTCCTTTAACAGATTTCTTGTTGAATAATTCAGGATCAGTTTGTGGTAGATCTCTAAAGAATTCCCAATTTTCTGCTTCTCTTTCTCTTATCTCATACTGAGGTTCCATATTCAATGCTTTATGTTCTGGATTATCATTATCTTTGGCAGGACATACGTTCACACATAATTTACAACTAGTACAATCTTCTGGAGCTATCTGCACAGTGAATTTCTTGCCATCCATATCTTTTCCTTGTGCATCTACTGATTTGAAAGTTTCTGGAGCATCTTCGAGTTCATCCTCATCGTATACCTTCATCCTTACTGTAGCATGTGGACAAACAAAACTGCACAGACCACATTGTATACAAAGGTCTTCATCCCAAACTGGTATTTTAGTAGCAACGTTTCTCTTTTCAAATTTAGTAGTACCTGTTGGCCATTGACCATCTGATGGCATCTTAGAAACTGGTAAGTCATTACCTTCAAGCTCCATCAACTGGGCAGTTACATCCTGAACGAACTCAGGAGCATCTTCAGGTACTGTTGGTGGCATCTTTTTATCGTGAGTTGGCTTATCAGGATATTCAACTTTGTGAAGATTATCTAGAGCTCTATCAACTGCTTTGAAGTTCTTTTCTACAACCTCTTCTCCTTTTCTTCCGTATGCTTTCTCTATATATTCCTTGATCAGGTCTACTGCTCTGTCTATTGGTATTATATCAGCTAGTTTGAAGAATGCTGTCTGCATTATGGTATTAATTCTAGCACCTAGGTAAAGGTCTTCAGCTATATCATGTGCATCGATAACCCAGAATTCTGCATCCTTTTCTATCAACTGTTTTTGAACCTTCTTTGGTAATTTTTCCCATACCTCGTCAGGTGCGTAAGGTGTGTTGAGTAGGAAAGTACCCCCTTCTCTTAGATACTTCAACATGTCATATTTCTCGATAAATGCCCAATTATGACAACCTACGAAGTCTGCTTCTTTACAGAGATAGGTACTCTTTATAGGATAATCTGAAAATCTAACATGGCTGGTAGTTCTACTTCCTGCTTTCTTAGAGTCGTACTGGAAGTAACCCTGTGCATACATATCGGTAGATTCGCTGATGATCTTGATATTGTTTTTATTGGCGCTAACAGTTCCGTCAGATCCAAGGCCCCAGAACATAGCTTCATGGTATTGACCACACGTTCTGCTTAGGTCTGGATCCCACTCTAAATTTGTATCTGTTACGTCGTCGTGAATACCTACAGTGAAATGATTCTTTGGTTCATCTTTATCAAGATTGTCAAAGACAGCTTCTATCATACCTGGTGTAAATTCTTTAGATGATAGACCATATCTTCCACCAACAATTGTTGGTCTTTCGTCAAAAGGTGCGATACCTTCTTCCATCATCTCATCAACAGCTGAGACCACGTCAAGATAAAGTGGTTCTCCTTGACTTCCAGGTTCTTTAGTTCTATCTAATGCGGCTATACCTTTAACAGTTTCAGGTAAAGCTTCAGCTAGGTGTTCTACACTGAAAGGTCTGTACAGTCTTACCTTTATAACACCAACTTTTTCGCCTTGACTTGTTAAGAAGTCAATAGTTTCATCTGCTGTTTCAGTACCTGATCCCATCAATATGATAACTTTTTCAGCATCCTCAGCACCATGATACTGGAATAATTCGTATTCTCTTCCTGTCAATTCCTTGAATTTTTTCATGTACTTATCCACGATCTCTGGTGCTTGATCATAGTACTTATTAACGCTCTCTCTACCTTGGAAATACACATCAGGGTTTTGGCTTGTTCCACTTATCATTGGATGTTCAGGAGAAAGAGCTCTGTTCCTGTGTTTATGAACGTATTCATCTTCCATCATCTCTTCCATGACATCTTCTTCGAGTACTTCGATAGTATTGATCTCATGACTTGTTCTAAAACCGTCGAAAAAGTGTAAGAATGGTAAGCTGCATTCTAAGCTAGCAGCGGTGGATATCATGGCGATATCTTGTGCTTCTTGGATACTACCAGAAGGCATCATACAGAATCCAGTAGCTCTTGTGTTCATGGTGTCGCTGTGATCTCCGAATATAGAGAGTGCCTGACATGCTAATGATCTAGATGCTATATGGAAAACTGTAGGTAATAATTCTCCAGCTATCTTATGCATGTTTGGTATCATCAACATTAAACCCTGGCTCGCAGTAAACGTTGTTGCTAGTGATCCTGAAGCTAACGCACCATGAATCGCAGCGGATGCACCACCTTCTGATTGTAATTCAGTTACTTTAGGTACTGTTCCCCAGATATTTTCTTCGCCATCCGCGGATTTCTCATCTGCTATCTCGCCCATTGGGCTAGATGGAGTAATTGGATAGATCGCAATCACTTCATTCAACTTATGGGCTACATTTGCAACAGCTGTGTTACCATCCATTGCTTCCATTTTCTTTTCCATTTTTATTCCCTCTAATATTATAAGCTTATTTTCTTCTATTCTATAAGACCCATGGTTATAACCTTATTTATAGAATTGTTTATAGGATTTATTTATTTTTGATTTTACATGGGCGTGTGTCAAACTTATGTTTTCCATAAAATAAACCATATAAGTACTTATTTATTTTGGAACTGATTATATCAAAAGATTAGAAATTTTGGTTATAAACGGATGAGAAGAATAGTAATATTTTTAAACATATTTAATCATTATAGGTTATAAGAATAAATGTTACCCAATGGAGCGTGAGAGTATGATTAAACTTAAAATAACGAGCCCAGTTTTTTCAGATGGAGAAAAAATACCCAGAAAATATGGATACACAAACAAAAACATAAATCCGCCATTAGAAATATCCGGTGTGCCTGAAAATACAAGGTCACTTGCATTGGTAATGGATGACCCGGATGCCATTGAACCAGCAGGTAAAGTCTGGGATCACTGGGTCCTTTGGAATATACCCCCTAAAATAGAAACTATAGAAGAAGATAATGTACCAAATGAGGCTAATGAAGGAAGAAATGATTATAAAAAGATAGATTATGGCGGACCCAATCCTCCCGATAAAGAGCACACCTATATATTCAAACTGTATGCATTAGATAGGAAATTAGACCTGAAAAGTGGATCAACGAAATCTGATCTCGAAGAAGCCATGAAGGGTCATATAATAGATAAAACTAAATTGACAGGTACTTATGCACCATAGCTCTGGGAAAACTTATTTTTAGTTTTCTTTTTTATTCTTTTCTATTTTCCTATAGAGTAAAATACCAACAATTGCAATACCTATTATTCCGATTGCTGCAGTTATATAATAGATGGGTATTTCTTGACTTTCTTTAGGTGTGTATTCTATTGATAGTCTCTGGCTTGGTGGACTTCCTTCTACTTCATTTTCAGTTATATTTACAACACGAACATAGTATGTATATGTACCTTCTTCATCTAATGAAGTGTCGTTAAATGTATAGGTATCAGAACTTACATTTCCTACAAAATATGTCATACCAGAGCTATTTTCCCTATAGATCCAGTATTGGTCAATACCGAGATATGTTTTTTCTGAGGATGGATTCCATGAAAGTATTGCAACTCCTGATTTAAGTTCTAAATTAAAATCTTTTACTTCAGGTATCAAGGGTATTGGAGATTTAGTCATAGGGTAGTAGTCTTTTGCATCTTCATCACCTTTTATGTCATATGGTTGGTCCACTCTTGCATCGTTATCACTATCTGGAGATGTCCAATCCTTCCAGTAATTTCCTATATCGCTTGAATTCCAGTAATTGTCGCCGTTACCATAAGCCTGAACGTGTTTTGAATTATAAGTTAAACCTGCCCCATTGTTCCAAAGGAAAGTATTATCGTAAACCCTGTTTAACCTTGATTGATCATTTATTCTGACACCGTAATCTCCATTGCTGATGAACAAATTATTCCTAATCAGGTTGGCTAAGGAACTACTTAATTCTAATCCATCTATATTATTATCCTTTACAGTGTTATTAGCTATGATGTTGTTGTATGAACTGATCATATGAATTCCATCATTTATACTCGAGTCGATTTTATTATTAAAGATAGTATTATCTTTTGAATTGAAAAGAATAATGGCTCTTTTGTTTTCAATGAAATGATTACTCAAAATATTGGTATTTGAGGTAGAAATCAATTTTACACTAGTGTTTAGACCCTTTATAGTATTATTTTGGATGTTTATTCCATCTGAGTGACCTATCGTGATACTGTACATATCTGATATTTCTTTTTGCTTTAAATTCACATCAGTACAGTTAGCCAGTATGATTTGACTGTAATCATCATTTAGATCTATATTTTTCTGGTTTTTTAGATAAAGTATGGGTTTTCCATCGATGGTGTTAGACTCACTTATTTCATGAGAATTCCATGAGTTTTTATTACCGTAAAGAATTTCGAGATGATTTTCTTTCATCTCGTTGCCATCAATATTGATTTCGCGTGATTTCTCGAGTATTATACCTCTTTCGTTAAAATGAATTTTATTGATGATCAGTTGGTTTCCCACGCAATCGTAATTCTTTATGCCAACACCATTGGATTTGATAGTATTGTTTCTTATAAAATTATTATAGGATTCCTTGACAAATATCCCCGAATTTGTGTTGTTAATTATACTGTTATCACCAGATTCGGTATTATTTGAATCCTCGATATGAATTCCATTCAGTGAGTTGTTATTAATTGAATTTTTATACATAATATTATTTTTTGATTGTTTGATATACACACCATCATTTTTATTATTATTCATCATATTGTCTAAAAATTCGATATTATTGGTATTTTCAAGTAGTGAACCATCATTTTTATTTTGACTAAATGTATTCGATTGAACAATTAAATAAGAACTGTTTAAAATCGAGATGCCATTATGATAATTATTTTTTACTGAATTCTCATTTATATCGATGTAGGAGGAATCTGTTATTTTTATCCCTTCTTTGTAATTTTCACTGAGTGTATTGTTAATAATGAATCCATTGTTTACATTATGTAATCTTATCCCCGCCCCTGACTGTTTGCGTAAGTTTAGGGCATCATAAATGTAACAATCTTCTATCCTGAAATAGGATGTAGTGTTTCCTATGTATATTCCAGAACTGTACGTCTCCGCATTTATCTTGTAATTCTTTATTATGTACGGATCATTTTTTACTCCAGAACCGCTCCATCCCTCTTCTGCTGCTGTCTGGTTGAACTCCTCATCATCATTAATCCTGATAGGGTCATGTTTGGTTAGGTTTCTATTTGACATTGATGTTGGTATCAGAGCAGGATCGCCTATCAATGTCAGGCCATAGGTCCACTTTCGATCGTTCTCTCCATGCTGGGTCCACCAATCCTTAAAAGCTTCACCCATATTGTTTCCGTTGGATAAAGAATCATAGAATTCTTTGTAATCGATCATTCCCCCATCTTTAGTTGAGCCAATGTTAGCTAGGCCGTAATCATCTGTAAGAGCGTACCAGCCCGAAAGGTAGTTTGGAACTGTGTAATTTGCTGATTTATTGGTAAATATATTTGCGAAAAGAGATCTCTGTCCATTGTTAAAAAGTTCTTCTGATGTGAAATTGCCACCGCTTCCAGGTTCCCCACCTTCTATTTGGAAAGCATGTTTCAAAGATGATGATTTCGAGTGTGAGTGAATATGTATCCACTCGTAACCTTCTTCAAGTCTGCTTCGATAATCATCAGCTGTTGTCAGATTATTTTCGTTAACAACTTCAACATTTTTATACAAGTCATCTATAGAATCTTTTGCATAATCCGTCCAGTCTACCCAATCGTCGTCTAAATAAAGTAGAGCTTTCGAAGATGATGATAGTTTTCCTGTTCTATAGTTGTGTATTTTGTCAAAGTAATTTTTGTAAAGATCAATCTCATCCGCCCATTGAGTTTTCATATTTATACGACCAACCCATACTTCTGGTTGGACGTCGCCTTTGCCATCTTCATGAGTATCATATATTCCGTTTCCATCTGTGTCATTCCATTCTCCATCTAGATCCATATAATATAGATCGATCGGAAAGTTACTGTATCCCTGTTCGTCATTGTTCATTTCGTACCTTGCATAAGGTAGATCTCCAACAAAAAATACACCTACTAAATTACCATTTTGATATCTTTCTTTTAGGAATTCTCGAAGTGAATCAGGTTCATCATATGTATTTTTAGTTATGTTGACGTCACGACCACTACTTTCAATATCTATTTTGTACTGATTCAATTTCCCTTTCAAATCATCAAATATAGTTGAATTCACGATAACATAAATTGTACCATTTTCCTCATTTTGAATGCTAAAATTTGTTGATATTTCGTTCATCACTTTTGTTTCACTTTCTTCAATCTCACTATCATCATCAAAAACAGGAATAAAGGCTGCAGTAATTATTAAAAATAATAGCCCAAAGACTAACAATGATTCTTTTTTCATCTTATCTCACTCTTTATTTAGTTGGAGCATTATTAGAAGGAGGTGTTTTTATTATTTTTGGAGCTTTTGAACTTGAGAATTTTTTATTAAATATTTAAGTATGACTTTATACTTTATTTTAATTGAATATTATGAAAACCTCTATCAAAATAGGGAAGGTCTATGGGATTCCAATAAAATTACATTTTACTTTGATATTTGTTATCGCGTTCATAGCATGGTCTATAGGGGCTAACGTTTTCCAAATCGCTGAGCTATTGGGTATAGATCCCACGGGGATTTCAGCTGGATTTGAAAGTTATTTACTTGGAATCGTTTTAGCTATTGGTTTATTCATAAGTGTTTTTATTCACGAAATGGCTCACTCTATATTAAGCATAAAAAATGACATAAAAGTAGAGGAGATCACTCTTTGGATATTTGGTGGGATGTCCAGTATGGAGGAGATACCCAGCGATCCAAATCTGGAGATGAAGATTAGTGCTGTTGGTCCACTAAGCAGTTTAGGAATTGGTGCAGTTTGTTTTGGTATAGGATACTTTGTTGGAATTATTGAGTTGGTATTTATATTCAAATATCTAGCTTTGATCAATTTTATTCTTGCAGGGTTCAATTTGATTCCAGCTTTTCCGATGGATGGAGGAAGGATATTAAGATCACTTTTAGCTAGGAAAAGGTCTTATGTAAAGGCCACCAAGATTGCCGCTGAGGTTGGCAAGGTATTCGCCATCTTCTTTGGAATCTTAGGTATTTTTACAAACCTATTTTTGATACTGATAGCCTTCTTTATTTATATAGGAGCTTCCCAAGAATCACAGACTTTTTTACTGAGAGAAACACTTCATAGAGTAAATATAAGAGATATAATGAGTGATAAGGTAAAAACAGTACCTCCTGATATGAACAATAGGGAGTTCTTAGACATGGTCATGGAACATCAACATACTGGTTTTCCTGTTTTGAGTGATGATAGGGTGGTTGGGATAATGACACTGCAGGATGCTAAAAAAGTACCTGATGAAAGGATAGATGCTGTAGATGTAAAAGAGGTTATGGAAAAAGAGGTCGTCTGTGTAAATCCAGAAGATGATGTTAGTAATGTTTGGGAAACAATGATTAAGAAACAGGTTGGAAGGTTTCCTGTTTTAGAGAACGATAAGTTAGTTGGGATAGTGACTAGGTCAGACATAATGCATTCATTTGAGATATTAAAGGATATAGAAAGATACAGAGGCGGAGAAATATAGAAAACAGAGGCTAATTTCTAAGTTTATTCCAAATCCCTGAACCAAACCAGTTTTACTTCATCTTCTAATCTTTCTTCATGATAGCCGTATTTATCTATATAACCTAATTCGCAACCTTTTGAAACATAAAACCTACAAGCTGGAACATTGATATTCTGAGTCTCTACTTTCAGAAATTTACAATCTCTTTCGATAGACCATTCAACAGCGTAATCGAATAATTTACTACCGATTTCTTCACCTCTATGATCAGGATGAACCTTTATATCCCATATAACACTAATATCATCTCGACTATCTAGAACATTTACTCCCTCGGTGTCATATGCAATGGTTACTCCACCAACAGGATTACCATCATATTCAGCAATAAATATACCCCAATTGCTGATATCAAATTCGTTTCCCCATCTCTCAATACCGTAATCAGATATCGAATCGTAATCTTTGATATAAGGATTTTCAACTTTCTCTTCAAAAAATTTGATCCCACCCAGCCCATGGTCTATATTTTCTAATCTATATTTAGACCTAACTTCAAATTTGATAGGTATCTGAGAATACAGTTCATATTCCTCTTCTGAAATCTCATTGATTTCTATTCGCATGATTTTAGGATTTTGAATGAATATATTAACTTATCTAATCTAATGGTTTGACATAGATATCTTTAATTATCTCTTCTTCAAGGGCAATATCTGTTTCTCCTGACCTTATAATAAAAACTGGATCTTTTTGATGTACTTCGATGGTCGAGCCAGGACCTATATCATATGATAATAATTTGTGGATTCTAGAATGACTTTTTGTGTGGATGTAGGCAACTTCTACCTTTCTTCCGGTGTTGACTTTAGGCAAAGGGATGATAGCGGGTTCAATTGTATCCTTATCGATGGTACAGCATTTTCCCTCAGGTATAGGTAGACCATGAGGGCATTCCCTAGGATGACCAAGTAATGTGCATATCCTATCCGTAACATCTTCTGAAAGTAGATGTTCAAACTCACATGCAGGTTTTTCGATCTCTTCCTTTCCCATGTCAAGCATATCTACAAATAATCTTTCAGCCAACCTATGTCTTCTCACTATATCCCTAGCCAAATCACGTCCTTTTTCTGTTAGTTTGATTTCCTCATTAACTTCACTTACCAATTTTCTTCCCTTTAACTCATTTAAAATTTCTTCACTAACCTTTTCTCTATATCCATGCCTAAATCTTTTTTTATGATTATCCTCTGAAGCACTCATAAATTCCTTATTAAACTTTTCTTTAAACCTTTCTTTATCCGATTCTCCTTGTTCTTCTAACGTCCAGAGTATCTCTAAAGCTTCATCGATGTCTATTTCACATACCTTACCTTTCATCTTTCATCAACTCCTGGAATAAATTCATAACCACAGTTGGGGCATTTGATCATATTACATCCACTATTCAATGGACAACTTTTACAGGCGGTATTTTCTCCTTCATCAAATGAAACCCCGCAAAGAGGACATTTATGATCGCTCATATAAGTCCTCCTAAGAATATCATTAAATGGTTCAATATACCTGCTACGAAGAATGCAAATGGTATTATAAATCCTATAACTGCTATTGCTGTTTTATAACCTCTTTCTTTAATTATCATCAGGAAATTTGCCACACAAGGTACGAATAATGTTATGGCAACGGTTGCTACCAATAGTTCTCGTTGAACTAACAGATTATTTTGAGCCATATCCAATAAGCCAGCAGCTCCAAAATCTCTTCTTAAGAAACCAAGGATGAAAAATATAGATGTGTCTTCAGGTAAGCCCATCCATGTGCTCACAATTGGTTTCAATCCATTTATCATCACATCTAATATACCTACTATGTCGAAAACGCTTATTATAAATGTACCTATCATAAAAAGGGGTAATGCTTCCTTAAAGAACCATACCACCTTATAGTATGTTTTTCTTAAAACGTTGTCCCATTTTGGAATCCTTAAAGGAGGAAGTTCCATTATGAAATCCCCACGTTTACCAGGTATGATTTTAGATGCCATCCATGCAACAAAAAGCAGTTGAGAAACAATGACCACTATCCAGATCAAAAAGTAGCTTACGGGTAAAGTAGCCATTATGGCAAATATGACTCCTAACTGAGCAGAACATGGTATACCTAGGGCAAGCATCAGAGTAGCGATGGTTCTTTCTTTTTTAGTGTCTAGGACCCTGGTCGTCATCGTCGCCATCGTATCGCAGCCAAACCCTAATACGAGTGGAAGAACAGCTTTACCGTTCAATCCTACTCTCCTCAAAGTCCTATCTGCCATGGCAGCCAATCTAGGTATGTATCCACAATCTTCGAGTAAGGAGAATGCTAAAAAGAAAGTGGTGATTATAGGCAGTATTAATGCAACTGCCCAGGTAAAACCTACGGTTATCACGCCATAATCACCTACTAAAATTGTAGAAGCAGCATTATCCCCCAATATATTTATGATAGTATCTTCTATCCAGGGGTTTATATATTCGCCAAATATTAGTCCTTCAAGAAAATCCACCATTACCTGGGCACCTATGTAACCAACAAATAGATAAAGAAATAATAATGCTCCGATAAATATGGGGATACCTGTGATCGGTTTCATTGTTAGATCACTTAGCTTTTCTTTAAAAGAAGTCTTTTTCACATCTCCTTGGGTAACATATTTTGAAACTATCTCCTCAGCCTTCTCTCTGATGGATAATGTTATCAGATAACTTAGATCCTGACTGAATTTACGATGCAAACGCGCCAATATCTCTTCAGCCTTTTTTTCTTCTTCAACACCTATCTTTTCTTTCACAAATTCTTTCATCTC
Source organism: Thermoplasmata archaeon (assembly GCA_046538435.1). Classification (GTDB taxonomy): domain Archaea; phylum Thermoplasmatota; class Thermoplasmata; order Halarchaeoplasmatales; family Halarchaeoplasmataceae; genus CAYSTL01. The sequence continues at coordinate 14,292 of JBKHIX010000037.1, forward strand.
ATTTGGTGCTTGAAGATACAGCAGGGCAGTACTTCGGTTACCATATATATCAGCGATTTCTTCCAATGCTTTTTTGATCTCAGGCTGATAGTCCGGTTTTATGTCAGAGACTGAAGCGTTATTCAAGTTTGATCGTAAATTGTGTAATCCTCTCCCCTCTGGTGCTACAGTTTCTACGATGGGCACTCCTAATTCATCAGATAATCCTTCCATATCTATATCAATCAGTCTTGTTTTAGCCTCATCCATCATGTTTAGATTTAGTACGATAGGTATATCCATTTCAGATAACTGTAAAAATAACATCATAGCTCTTTTCAAATTCTTAGCATCTGCTACTTGAACTATTCTATTGGGTTCAGTTCCGATTATCAAATCTCTAGCTACTTTTTCATCTTCTGAAATAGGAGTTAATGAATCTGCACCGGGTGTATCGATTACAGTCCCTTTTGTCACACCCCATTTTGATTTTCCCTGGCTTACCTCCACAGTAGTTCCTGGAAAATTAGAAACATCTCTATACTTACCAGTGAGGTAGGAAAAAATCACAGATTTTCCCACGTTAGGATTACCGACAAGAACGGTTACATTTTCATCTTCTGGTATATCTAAAGCCTTTCTTGCGTATTTAATTTTCATCATCTCCTACTGGACATTTTTCTATATCGCATGAAGGTATTTTTTTACCGTGAGGACACACTTCTGGAGCCCCCATTCTTTTGCAAATAAGATTGATCATGTCCATGTCAAATATATGTTCCATCTGACAGGCTTTATCATGAATCTTCGATTTATCTAATGAAAAATATTTATCTAAAAATACCTCGAGAACTCTATGAGTTCTAACTAGTCTTTTTCCCTCCTCTATCCCCTTTTTAGTCAATTTTACTCCGTAATAGGGTTTGTATTCTAAATATCCTTCACCTTCTAATAATGGTAAAACTTCTGTAACAGTAGGTGGGGAGACTTCTAGAGCTTTTGCTATCTCCCCTGTTTTGATGCTCTCTGAATTAGAATAAAGCTTATAGATAGCTTCGAGATACTCTTCTCGTGTATCTTTATTCATTAAATCGTTAGTAGATAGAATGTTTATTAAATTTTTCGGTAAACCTAAAAATCTTAACCATAATGCAGAATTTTACATCATGAGTTATTTTGAAGGAGGAGGTTTTTAGAAAGAATATTTTTGTTGACTTCTTCAGTTCCGAGATATGTGTAAGTGAGGGTTTTCTTAGATGTAATAATACTATTTTAAAAGATTGAACTAACATACTAATTATTAGGATAAAATAGAAACAGATAAACCGTTTTTTTTAGTAAAAGTGAGATAGCGGGGAGTGGATTTGAACCACTGATCTCCGGGTTATGAGCCCGACGGAATCTCCTAGCTATCCTACCCCGCTAAGGTGAAAAATTATGAACATCCTCCTCATAAGTACAACCCAATTATAAATTTTTCCATTTAGAGATTTTTTAAGTTCGTTTGAACCACTTCTCGAATTCCTTTTCTGAGAAACTAATAATAGTCGGTCTCCCATGAGGACATGTGTAAGGATTTTCAGTCTTTCCTAATTTTTCTAATATATCTTTAGCCTTAGTAACTGAGATCATATCACCAGATCTGACAGATGAATGACATGCCATGTATCTGATTATCTCCTCTTTTCTTTTATCTAAAGATGTATTTTTGAGGTCTGATAATTCATCCAAGATATCGGTTAATATTTCTTTTTCCTGAACCTCTCCAAAGATAACTGGTATACCTTTGATTCTGAACGTAGTTCTACCAAAGTTCTCTATATCGAA
>JBKHIX010000143.1:0-3813 GCA_046538435.1 Thermoplasmata archaeon
AGATGGAAACTATTAGTAACCTAATTCAATTAGAACAAGATCCAGAAAGAAGAGCTTTCTTACTTGATACTGTCTACAAGTTAAAGGGAATTCCTATTCCTCCAAAAGAAGAAATAAAAAACCAGAGAGTACAAAGAAGACAAACACAACAAGGAGAACAAAGACAGCAAGAAAACGGAGGACAACAAGGACAACAACAAGCAATGGATCAATTAAGAACCATGATGGGTCAAGAATAACATAAAAAAATATGGCAACACCTGATTTTGAAATTAAATTAAGCGAATTCCAACAAGGTCTTTCCTATTTATATCATTTAGATGAATACACTTTTATAGGAGATAAAGGACAGGCTTCGGAAATGAAGAATGTTGATGTAATATCCAAACCTGGAGTGCTAAAACAAGGACCAGGACTATCAACACTTACTAATGGAAATGATAGTGGAGTAGTAGATGAGCTGATTGAATTTATTATGGATAGATCAGTAAATGGTGGAGAAACATACGGAATGGGAGAATCAAAACTATTTAAGATAAATCCTGGAGAAGTTGTGGATAACTCCGATTTTCCGAGAAGTATTAGTGACTGTGAAGAAGGGGAAAGTGTAATAGAGATGAACGGAAACCTGTTTTACTTCTATAATAAGTCGTCAGAGGGTGACATTGGCGTATATGACAGCTTTTCGAGCTTTGATGATGATTGGGGTAGCACAACCGATAAAGCTCTTGAAAAAGCTCCTCACCCAGCAGCGACAAAAGAAGACATCCTAGTATTTGGTAATGGAAGATACTTAGGAGTTTACATAGAAGGATTGGGAACATTAGACACTCAAAAACTAGACTTTGGTCCGAGTGCAGAAGTAGCTGATGTAGTTTTTAGTTCTAATAGTTGGTATATAGCGGTTAATAGAGGAGAGAGTGGAGACAATAGAAATTTGAGTCAAGTTTATATGTATGACGGAAGTGCAATATCAAACCTTCTTACCGATGAAGCGGGATTAGGATACGAGAAAATAGGTTTCTTATATGTAAGAAATGGTGTAGTTTGGACAGCCTTCAATGATTTATCTTCCGATGGTTATGCCGTTGGATATGTTAGTGGTAGAAAGATTGAACCCGTTAGATTTTTCAAAGGAGATCTACCCACGTATAAAGACAAGAGTTTATATAAAAATACAATAATATTCAATTCTGACGGATCTATCTATAGTGCCGCCGCTCCGGTTCCTGAATTATCATCTCAATTATCAAACCACGCTAGTGGAAAGTACGATGAGTTAGGAGGAGTTGCAGTGCCTTTCGGAACACCTTTAATTGCTTCTACCGATGGAAGTAATTATGATATTAGTGAGTTTAGCGATTACACAACAGATGCAGAGTGGAAGAGCATTTCTTCTATGGTTACTAATTATCATAAAAGAGGACAACCGGATAAAATAATAGTTTACACAGAACCATTACACAAGGACGCTTCGTGTGAAGTGAGAATAGTTGGAGATTGTGGAGAAAAAAAGTCAAGTTGGGAGGAAGTATCAGGAGAAAACAAGATAAGACATGAAATAAGTGTAAGTATGGAAGAAAACCACTTGTCTGATTTAAGAGTAGAAGTTAGATGGAATAACGGAGATACGTCAGAAGATTGCCCAGTTAGAAACATAACAGTACTAGGACACTATGTCAGTTGATGATTTATCACCATCGTTATCGATCTCTTCAGAGAAAAACGGTGTTTATTTACCTGAAGACTTTAAGGAAACACCACTACAAAATGTTGGTGGTCTTCAAGCAGGTAGTAGAGAACTGACACACGGAAAGATAAGAATAGCAGGGGTGGATGAAAGAATATACTTTGGAGAGGCTATTAGCTTTTCAGAAGGGAAAGGAATAATAATGGGAAAAAGAACGGAAGATAAAAATGACTACTATGACTTTAGATTTGGCGACCCGGAAGGAAGTTATGTTTGGTGGAACGAAGAAACGGGCAATTTAACAATTAAAGGAACAATAACAGCGACAACTGGATCGGATGTAGATTGGAGCTATATTGAAAATGTAGCAATAGTTAATGCTGATATTGAGGATGCAACCATAGAAGCTGCTAAGATAGCAAGTTTGGATGCTGATGATATTAGTTCTGGTACTGTATCAGTTAGTTACACAGAAGCTGATGTGACTCAAGACGAGTTAGATGCGGGAGCAAGCATAGATGACGCTAAGGCTTATGGAGAAACCTTTATTCAAGGAGGTTACATAAGAACAGGAATAATTGATGCGGATAGAATAGATACGGGAATTCTTAATGCTGAACATGTAAATATAGGAAGTAGTACAGATTTTGATTCCGGGTATGATCCAACTGATAAATTAGATGAGAATGAAGTTGGTGATTTAGTTGATTATGATTTAGTAGAAGACGCAATGGAAGATGAGTCAATTATTTCTGGAGGATATATAGCCACATCTTACTTAACGGCAGACAATATAGCGGTTGGTGAACTAAAAGGTATAGATGTAATATCAACAGATGGAGGATCGGACAGAATTGAACTTAGTAGTGGTGATGAATTACTATTTTATGCCGGAGGTTCTCTAAAATCATCATTAAGAGGATCTACAACTGGAGACGGTGGGTTATTTATAGAAAACAATAGTGATGTATACATAGAAAACGACCATTCGTATTTTATTCAAGACTCAGATGGAACTGATACAGGATATGGAGGAATGGCTATAAATGATAGTGACCAATTAGCTTTAATAATGGGAACAGCAAATGAATTTTATATGTATGATAATGATGGTTTTTCAGGAGGGAATAGATTAATGACAGTAGATGAGGAAGGAAACCTATTTGCTAAAAGGAGTCTAAGAATTTCTTATGGGATAGATGCATATATTACTCAATACGACTCTAGTGGTAATGCTAATATTAGATTTCGGTTCAACGCTGATGGGGGGGATATAGAATGTGGTAGAACTTTTACACCAACAAAAGATAATGATTATGATTTAGGCTCTTCTAGCAATAGGTGGGCTAACGTATATGCAGCTGATACTACGTTTGGTGATATAGGGTTTTCTAACGATTGGAGTTTTACCGAAGCGTATAAACTTGATATAATAAAGCAAGGAATGGCACTAGTTGATGAGAACAATGAACTGCGATATTTCTTCGGAAAAGATAAATTATACACACCTGAAAACATTGACGAGTTAGAATATAACAAAAAAACCAGAGAAGAGAGAAGAAAAATAGAGAACAAAAAAGTAAAAAATAAAAAAGAAGAAGTAAAATGATAAAAAAAATATTAAAATTTAGCCTTCCAATAACAGTAATAATAGTATTGGTTGTAATTTTAATAAATCATAACCCTATCATTGAGCTTTCTGATAGAGCTAGTTGGTTGAACACCAATCAAGAACTGCGAGTAGATGCTGCTAGAAAGGTAGAAAAACTTATCAGAGACGCAGAAGATGATGGAATGTGCTTAGTAGTAAGTAGTGGATATAGAACTCACGAGGAGCAAAAAGAGATATATGAAGAATATGGACCGAAGAGAGCAGAAAAGCCTGGCGACAGTGAGCATGAGAGCGGAATAGCCGTAGATTTTGGTGGTTGCCCTATGTCTGACGGGGAAAGAGATGATGAAGCCGAGAGAAAAGATTTAGAAAAGGATTTTAAGGAATTACCAGAGTATCAATGGTTAAAGGAAAACGCCTCAAAGTATGGATTTAGTCAATCATACAAAGGCAACGGAGATATAATAAACGAGCCATGGCACTGGCGAATTAACAAATAAAATTATGGCTG
>JBKHIX010000038.1:0-15347 GCA_046538435.1 Thermoplasmata archaeon
GTCTGAATACAGGACCTTCAGGGCTTGGACCGGGCCATCCGTGTTCTCCCCAGCGACCTCTAAATTCAAGCCAATTTTGGTTGGTTAGTAATTGTATCTTATAATTCACTTCATTCCGATATGTATGTTCCTCTCCGTAATCTCCTCTTGGGTCATCTAATGATTTTTTATTTTCAGTATAGTAGCTTGCGTGTCCTCCTTTTGCCACATACACTTTGGGATGCGTTCCGTCCACTTTCGCTACGTCATCCGAATCCCAGCTCCTCTTATCGCCTCCGTAGTGCTGTGAGTACCCTACTTTTTCTGGATTTCCATCCTCATCGCATATGATCTGTATCATCTCCCAGTCTCTTGTATATACAAATAAAGTACAATAAAAAATTAATTAATACCAGAACAGAGGGGAACATAATATAGAAATCGATGAGAGGGGATGATATTTGGACAGAATTCATAAAACGTTTTAAAATTATAAAACTGATGACCCAAATTAAAGGTGATGAATTAAAAAAATAAATAATGCCCTTTTTCCGCTTGGAAATTATGTTAAATCTTTCTGTATTACCTATCAAAATACCTGTAGTCCCTAGAAAATAGAGGAATATATTAACATCATAATACCGGAAAAACATATAGAAAAAAATCAAGAAACCATGGGAGACGGTCCAGATTATAAATGTAAAACTAATAATAGACAGGGGTAAAACTACTCCGTCCTTTTTAGAAGAAATGACAAAAGTTAAGATGCTCAGGGCTCCTACCACCACAAGGAACATAAAAAGGAGTGTTATTGGAGAAGTAGTATAGTGATAAAAATAAATCCATAGATTTCCTACAGCCATCAATAACACTCCTATCAAAAATATTAGATATTTTTTATTTTTCATGTGTATCATCACCATTCACTTTGCCAATACATAGGTTCAATCCAGAAGTAAGCATCTGGGTCATGAGAATGTCTGAATACAGGACCTTCAGGGCTTGGACCGGGCCATCCGTGTTCTCCCCAGCGGCCCTTAAAATTGAGCCAGTTCTCACTACCGATCATATTTATGTCATACTCTCCATTTCGTAACGTATTATTTTCACCGAAATCACCTCTCTGATCTGGAGTAAGTGGAACTTTATTTTCAGTATAAAAACATCCATGTCCATCTAATGCAACATAAACTTCCGGTTTACCGCTATCTTTTGGGGTATTATTCCAAGTTCGAGTTTTCCCATCATAATGTCTTGAATATCCTGTTTTAAGTGGTGTTTCATCTTCATCCAGTATGATTTGTATCATCTTTCAGTCTCCTTCATGTGCTGTGATATATTCAGTTCCAGGATTATTCAAGTAAAAGAACCAATACTGTATAACTATTTTGTTGTCGGTTGCGGTAAATACTCGGGGGTACACTGTGGGATTGTATATATTTTCAAAATTACTCCAAAGATTGAGATAATTGCTGCTACTCGGATGTTCGGCCAAATCATCGGGAGTTGGGCGGTGAATATTCGGACCGTTTTTGACCAATGTAGATTGAGACAGGTCCCCATATCAACCGGGAAATATTCCTTATCCTTGTGGAAGTACAACACTGGTGAATACGTCTCAGCTAGTTCCTTCTGCTCCGACGGAGAGAGCTCCGCGTCCGTATATACAGCAAACTTGATGTTGCCGTCGTCTTCATCATACCAAGCATCGCCGCTGTCGCCTTTCCACGACTGAATCACTGCATCGTACGTCAAGTCTCCTTCCTTTACTTGTGCAGAGACTTGCATTTGCATAATTATTGGATTCATGCCTATGTTGAAATGCCTTAAATCCCTCTTATTAAAAGGACAATCCATATGATAACCAAAAAATCAACCATGATTCCAATTAAAATAATAATAATTTTTTGATAATTATGTTGATATATAAAAATCTCTTTAATGCCTATAATTATGCCTAAAATAGGTAGAATGACAGCGAAGATAATAACCAATATCAAAAGATTAGAGTGTAGTAATAAACTGATAAGTAAAAATAAAGATAAAAAAGATATTATTCCGAATACTAGGGGTTTCCATAAATTCTTAACCCCACTTATTGTATGATTTTTCATAAGTATCGCCCGTGTGTAGCTTCATGCCAAAATATAGGCTCTATCCACATATGTGCAAGTGGATCGCCATATCCCATTCCTTCCGGAGGAATTGCACCATGCTTAGAATACCTGAATACCGGACCATTCGGACTTCCACCGTCTTCGCCCCATATCCCCTTGAAGTTCAACCAATCTTGATTAGAGAGGATCGTAAGCTCATATTCTTTTTCAGTGCCTGAAGTTTCATATGAATCTGCTATATCTTCATGGATACCATAGGAGCCCCAGCTAGAGGTTTCAAAGTTACTCGCATGGCCATCTTTTTCTACAAATACTTTCGGATGAGTGGCAAATTTTTGTAAATCTCCAGTATTCCAGCCGCTCTTCTTCATCTCGTAGTGCCAGGAATAACCTGCTTTCTCTAGGTTTTCATTTTGATCACATATTATTTGAATCATCTCCCAGTCACCTTCGTGTGCTGTGATATATTCAGTTCCTGGATTATCCAAGTAAAAGAACCAATACTGTATAACTATTTTGTTGTCCGTCGCAGTGAACACGTGAGAATAAATCAAGTACTCCTCATGATCCGGCTCTTCTCCGTCCCAGTCGAGGTAGTAATTATCTGTAGTATGGGTTGCTAAATCAGACTTGCTCAATGGGGCGCTCTCGATCGTGGGGTCAGGGACATCCCAAGATTCCATCCTCAAGTCGCTGTCATCTAGAAATTCTCCTATATCTCTTGGAAAATGCTCTTCATCCTCGTGAAAATACATCACTGGTGAGTATGTACTCGCCAATTCTTCTTGCTTTTTAGGACTTATTTCACCATCTGTATAGATCATATACTTTATCTGCCCATCATTTTCATCAGTCAAACCATCATCTCCTCCATCACCTTTTCCATCATGAACTTCATAACCTGTATCGAAAGAACCTGAATCCTCTCCTGACCATGATTGATCAGCTATATCATACTCTAAATTCAATGTTTCTCCATCTGGACTTTGATCATCTAAATCCATGATATCGTCAGGCGATCCTTCACCCTCTAAAAAATTATCATCTTTCAATCTGATCCTTAGATTCACCTTTTCAATATCGTCAGGTACATTTCTTACGAAAGTTATACCATGTTCAGAATCGAATTCAGTAGATTCTATATAATCATCATTCTTCTTGATAGGGACCTTACTGTGCTGCCAGACGTCAGAATCCCATTCATCATTATCAACTTTAATTTTTATATAAAAATCACCTTCACTCGTTACATCTGGTGAATCACTAGACTCTGCAGCACCAGCTCCATCGATGTGTATCTTCATCAAAGCATCTTTGAATGGATATAGATCTTTTCCATCCTCATATCCATCGCCATCGGTATCAACATCATAGGGATTCATACACTTCGTGATCTCTAAGTTCGGTTCTCCAGTCAATATAAAACCTGCTCCATTCTTATGGATGACTTCGATCTTCATCTCCCAGTTTTTATAATCGCAGTCGTTGAAGAATGATCCTGGCCTAGGATCTAAACTGATATGTTCACTCTCAAAAGTTGAACCTATCCTATTAATTACAGTTCGTTTTTCTCCTGAATCGAGACTTTTTAGTACAATCTTGATATCTAGATGATTCACTTTATCTTCAGTTTTTATACTAAATCCATCTACTTCAGCTTTTTTCAACTTACCATCATAATCATCTGTATTTTTAAAAGAATAAGTCATCTTCTCATAAGGACCTAGAAACGTATCCGTAGACATGGGATCCAAACCTCCGCTGTCGTCGGTCGTTGCTGTAACAGTATTACTCGAATCACTTTCCTTATTTGTGTCTGGATCATAATGAGTTATTTGATAATTGTACTGACTAAAACTAGATACTGATGTGTCTGAATAACCATTTAAATCTCCGCTTACCTCATCAATTTTATTAAAACTTGATTTATGAGAAAGCTTTCTATAAATGAAAATTTTATCATCTGACCAATCATCCCTGTCATCCCAACTCAATTTAACATATGTATCTGTTACATCATTAACTTGTAAATTATCAGGACTTTCTATATTTCCGCTATCTTCCGATTCTGTAGATGGATGAATAACATTGCTTTTTCCACTCTCTCCTGCGTGATTAACGGCTTTTACATAATAAGTATATTGTGTTGAGGGACTCAATCCAATATCTGAATATGTTACATCTTGATATCCTTCTTCGATCCTTGTTCCATCTCTATAAATATCATATCCTGTAGCGGTATCAACAGTGTCCCAACCGATCTCTATATAATCAGATCCACTACTATAACTTTCTAAATTTTTAGGTGCGTTAGGTTTCTTAGGTTCTATTGGCAGATAATCATGGTATTGGTAGTTGTAGTCTTTCACATTATTAACTTCCTGAGAATATGACAAACCATCTGCATCACCTCTTTTAAAATCTCTACTGTTTATGTCCTCACCACCGTTACTTCTACATTTAAATTTGATCTCATGAGGTCCTATCTCTATATTCTCATAGGTAATACTTGCTTTGACCTCTTTAGAACCATCTTCATCATAGTCTGATAGTCCAATTATCGTAGAATCTACCCATGAACCACTATCCAATTTAAACATGTAGTCACCATAATCAGGAGAATAAGGATCTCCCGGATTAAACAAAACTTCAAATAAATATGAAGAGGATTCGAGCTCCAAACCGTCATCATCAGGTGCCAACCATTTATCGAATGTTGGCGGAGTCATATCTAAATCACCTCCACCTACACCATTACTATGATCAATAAAAAATCCATTTGCCGACGTTAATATAAAAATTATAACCGTAAGTATCACTATAGATTTTCTAAATCTTTTTGCTAGCCTAGTAATCTTTTCAAACCTCTAAAATACATATAAATGTTATACTTAAATATTATGTTTTTTAAAATTTACTTATAATTTTTTATTTTCTTATTTTTTTTGTAAATAATTCTAGTAAGTTACCATATCCCCATTATCTCCTTCTCTGCAGCCCTGCCTATCTCATCTCTAAGCTCAGCGGGACATGAAACCATAAGTGCCCAGGGCTGTGTGGGTCTTTTCTGTAAAGCCCTAGCAAGGGGGCTGTAAGATGATAAGTTGGATAATTTCCCTTTATCCAGTATCTTGATACCAGTTTTTGTCAGTCTAGGCTCTGATAACTTCAGTTCTTCGTGAGGGACATCGACTAGAACTTTATTTTTGTCAACATGCTCTCTACCTGCGATCCTCCTCTCCAAGTCTCTGATCTCATCGATCTGACCTACCGTTTCAGGATCGATGCCATCGGCATCTTCAATATCCTCTGATTCTAAAGAATAACATCTTTTGTACAGTCTTCTGTACTTCAATCTATCTACTATCTCTTCCTGGAATCCGCCTTTCGCTTTCAAAGAACTCAATAGTTCATAATCATTCATCTCGTAGATATCTTCCAATGGTTCATCCAGATCATCTACAGCTTTGGTCAGCATCAACTCAGCTATCCTGGCAGTCTTATGGAAATATACGGAAGAATACATCAATCCTCTAGCGACAAGCATACCTTCGATCGCTGGTATACCTCCTTTAGTTATAACAAGATCACCATTGTGTATCTCCACAGTCTGTAACAATCTTTCTATATCTATGACTCCGTGAACTGCACCAGTATAATGTGAATCTCTCAGCAGATAATCCAACTGATCGACATCCAAGGGACCGTGAATCATCTGGTACATGTACTTCTCTTCACTGAAATATCCCTGCCCTTCATGCACGTTGAAATCAGTTATCTTGATACTGTGCTGTTTTTCTTTTATAAGATCAGCTACAAGTTCTGGATCTATATCGTAACTTTCCAATATCTCTGGGATCGTCTTACAATCTCTTTCCTCGATATATCTTTCTCCCTTGATTATCTCCTGAGTAATATCCATATGATCTTTTCCGGTCTGGTCAGCAATCACCGCCTCCAAAGTATGAGATAGTGGAGCATGACCTACATCGTGTAAAAAAGCAGCGGCCATCACAGTATTTCTCTCATATTCACTCAAACCCAAACTCTCAGACATCCTTTCAGCAACATGATATGCTCCGATAGAATGTTCTATCCGTGTGTGATTGGCTCCAGGAAAAACCAGTTTGGTCAAACCTAACTGCTTTATCTCGTTCAAACGCTGTACTTCTGGGCATTCGAGCAGTTCTAAAAATGGACCGCTGAACTTTACGCTGCCGTGTATCGTATCTTGTATAGTCTTATAGGCCATCGATACATCATTATACTTTCTCTTTAATAAATTCTCCCAAAAATCAATATATGTAAAAAGAAAATAGATTTATCGTGTTCAAGAGCGCACAGACGATGCTGGATGAGAGAGAAAAACTCTTCACAGAAAAAGAAGTTCACGTGGTCTCGTTCAGATGGAACGATTTTACACCTGAATTAAAGATCTTTGATGGAAATGATATAGAAGATATCGACTTAGGTAAAGTGAATTTCAACGTTTCACAGGAGAAGATATGTGTTGGGAACTTCGAAGGAGAATACACTCCTTGTCCCGATCAGAACAATGTTGATAAGTTCAAACAGTGTCAGAGATGTGCTCCTGATAATATACCTGACCTGAAATGCATCTTCGAACCTGGCGATTGTGATTCATGTGAAGGTGGTTTCTGTGAAAAACCTCATGTGGTTTACGTCGCATTCCACGGAGTCCATCCAAAGGTGGGTATGACTTCCAAAGACAGATTTAAGCAGAGGATGATAGAACAGGGAGCAGATGCTTATGCTTTACTTGCAACAGTAGATCACAGAGTTAAGGCTAGAGAAGAAGAAAAGTCTTTGAGTGAAAGATTGAAAATCCCTCAGAAGATCGGTCATAAGAAAAAATTAAAAACATTTTCCAGAAAGATAGATAAACAGATGATCAGGCGTAAATACAAAGGTATCAGGAACAGGACAGCAATAGGTGATCTTAAATTCTTGAACGATTATCCTATCACTCTCCCATTGAGAGCTAAACCTCGATTGAGACCTGTTCCTGGATTACATAAAGGTGATATGGTCGGGATCAAAGGAAAATATCTAATCTATGATAACTCTGGTCTTCAGGCATTGAACTTATCTGACTTGCCTGGAAGAAAGATGAAGATGGTTGGATAATACAAAATCAATTTATACGCTCTTTTTCCTATCACTAAACGATGTCAAAAAACATATCTATTAGATTGGGGGAGAATTTAAAAAAGAGAGAAAACGAGCTTATAGATTTTACTAGCCAACTGATCCGTTTCAACACTTCCAATCCACCAGGTTATACTGACGAAATTTTACACTTCATACACAGACATCTTTACGAGATACCTGAAATTACAATAGAACAGTTCAAGAAGATAGATAAAAAACCTGGGCTTATAGCTTCTTTGTATTGTGGAGATGGTCCTACTGTTGTTTTATTAGGACATTTGGATGTAGTCCCTGTAGATGAAGAAAACTGGTCGTTTCCAGCCTTCGAAGGGTTTGTTGAAGATGGTTACATCCATGGCAGAGGTACCAGCGATATGAAGGGAGGTGTAGCAGCTTTGATATTTGCTTTTGAAGAACTGGCTAAGTTTAAGGATGAACTATCTGGCACAATTAAACTAATATTGGTACCAGACGAGGAGACTGACGGGGAAGCGGGTATCGATTACCTTAACGATCGACCCGACGATCCACTAGATTGTGATGCATGTCTTATCGGTGAACCTTCTACCAGCCATCATCCAACTATAGGTCAGAAAGGAACGTTTTGGATAGAGTTGGAAGCTGTAGGAGATTCTGAACATGGTGCACTCCATCCATGGATTGGTAGGAATGCCATCATGGAATTATGTCAAGTAATCGATAAGTTGAGTTCTGTGACTGAACTTGAGAGTGAAACGAACAAAAGGTTGGAAAAAGTGATAGAAGATACCGTGAAATACAGGTCAAGATTAAAAGGAGATATCGATCCACCCATCCCTTTCAGAAGAGTCAGTTTTAATCCAGGCAGGATAGAGGGTGGTTCTAAGATAAATATAGTACCTGAGAAAGCAAAGGCAGAGATCGACATGAGGATTCCCATCGGGTTAAAAATGGAGAAAGTGGAAGAATTCGTTAAAGATGTTTTGAAAGATAGTTTCGTAGGTATGAATTTGATCAAAAAATCCTATCCAAACATAACATGGCCAGAAGATGATTTTATCCAGAGTTTAGTCAAACAGATAGAACAAACTTTAGATGATGGAGAACCTGTAGTTCCCGTACTTCAGTACGCCTCAAGTGATGCGAGAATCTTCAGGGAAAGAGGTATCCCTACAGTTCAATACGGTCCCGCTGAATTGGAAGGTATACACGGTATAGATGAAAGAGTTTCGATCAAAGATCTAGTCAACTGCTCTGTCGTATATGGAAAAACGGTTGCAAACATACTGATAGGAGGAAATAAAAATGCATGATGAAATAATAAAAATAATGGATGTGTTAGATGATCCAGAAGCAGATGGAGAAGATATTAAAAAGCTATTCGATAGATATCCAATCGAAATAAAAGTGGAAAATGTAGAGGGAAAAAAAGGAGAGACTGATTTCATCGAGATAGTGATACCTTCGGAAGATAATTCGAAGACACTGGGTATAATCGGTCAACTAGGAGGCGTAAGTGCATATCCTGAATTTAAAGGACTTGTATCGGATGCTGATGGGGCGATAGTCGCACTATCTTCTGCATTAAAATTGGCAAAGATGAAAGAAAGAGGTGTAAATTTAGATGGTCATTTGATAATTACAACTCATATCTGCCCAGATGCTCCGACAGTTCCGCATGAACCTGTTTCCTTCATGGATGGAGCTGTCAGTACAAAGAAATCCAATAAATATCTTGTTGATGAAAAGATGAACGCGATACTTTCTATCGATGCTACCAAAGGAAATCGTATACATAGCGAAAAAGGATTTGCGATAACTCCGACGATAAAAGACGGATGGATACTAAAAGTGAGTGATGATCTTTTAGATATACAGGAAAGAGTCACAGGTAAACCACCATCTACCTTGACGACAACTATGCAGGATATCACTCCCTATGGAAACGATATCCATCATATCAACAGCATCTTCCAACCAGGAATTGCTTCTAATGTACCTCTTGTAGGTGTTGCTACCACAAGCGTCAGTCCGGTACCTGGCTCTGCCACAGGTTCTAACTATGAAGAAGATCTTGTCAAAGCCTCAAAATTCGTAGTAGAAGTTGCGAAAGATTTTATCTCAGGGAAAATAGAATTTTACGATGAAAAAGAACTGAAAAGGTTAAAGAAGTTGTATGGTCCTATAGAAAGACTTCAGGGGAAATCATAACTTATCCAATATCCCTCTACCCGCTAAAATTCCAGTTGCTGCAGCATTAACTATATCGTGAGACAATCCAGCACCATCACCTGCTGCAAATAGATTGGGTATACTTGTTTCGAATCCATCATCGATCTGTAATCTTTTAGCGTAGAACTTTATCTCGGGAGCGTAAAGTAATGTGGATGAAGAATCTACACCAGGTATTATTTCATCTAAATTTTCAAGACCTTCCTTGATATCGATAACTGCTCTTTCAGGGAGTGCCATGGATATATCTCCGGGAGTCACGTCGTCTAGAGTGGGCTGAACAGGATTTCTAGCTATTCTCTCTTCAGTAGACCTTCTTCCATCTTTCAAGTCACCCATCCTCTGGACTATCGGTCTTCCACCACCTATGGTGGTAGCTAAAGAAGCTATCGCTCTGCCGTATTTTGTAGTATCTTCCAGAGGTTCTGTCAATTGAACTCTGACCAGGAATGCAAAATTGGTATTTTCTGTCTCTATATCTTTTCGTGAATGTCCATTCACGCCTATGATACCATCATATTTTTCTTTAACAACGAAACCTCTGTGGTTGGTACAGAAAGTCCTTACAAAATCATCATAACTTTTAGTATAGAAATGAAACTTTGGATCTCTGTTTACTTCGATTATCGGATCCATGATTATACTGGGTACTTCAACTCTTACTCCGATATCTATAGGTCCAAAACTCGCATCTAATGGGTACTCCTCGGTCAATCTCTGTACCCAATCGATACCAACTCTACCAGGAGCAAGAATAGTGTTCTTACAACGATATTCTTTACCTTCAGTACTGATTACACCTTTACATTTTCCATCCTCGATCCATGGATCTCTTATCTCTGTCTCGACTAAGAATTCTACACCTCTTTCTTCCAACTCTTCTTTAAGAGATTTGATGACTGGAGGAGCCTTGTCTGAACCTATATGTGATTGAATTATCGGGAAGAATTTTCCTCCTTCAGATGCTGCCTTTCTTTTTAATTTTTCAATCTTTTCCGAATTCTCTTTATTTGGTTCAGGCATACCATGTTTGCTCAATACGTCTGAGATATAGTTGACCAGGTTCCATGCTTCTCTGTCATTCTTCGTGTAATCTTTAAGATCCCCACCGATGTCTGGTCTTAGATTAACCGTTCCATCAGAGTATGTTCCCGCTCCACCGATACCAGACATAATCTCCTCCTCAGGCCTATTATCGATATCTTTACCCTTCTCTATAACTAATATATCTAGATCTTCTTTACTCAATTCGTAACTTGCGAAAAGGCCTGCAGGGCCGGCACCGACGATAATTACATCATATTCCATCTATGAAACGCTCCATCTCACCCTAAAAGAGAATAGTCTATTTAATGTCTTCCCACTTTTCTATTATATGATCAACAACTTCTTCTGAATCCATATCATCAGTTTCTATCTTTAGATCTGCATCTGGTTCCTCGAATCTATGATACATTATGTGGACTACCTTTTCTTCTAATGGTTCCTCTCTCAAATCATTTCTTTCTAAACAGGTCTCTAGTTCTGCCTTCAACCAAACCATCATTACATCATCTAATCGTCTGAACTTATCCCTTATATCCTCTCTATAAAATGTTCCATCCAATATCCAGTTCTCATCTGATTCCTTAACTTCTTCGAACATTTGGTCATAAGTATGGGTGCTGAAATCGTCAGAATGCATTACCTTAAAACCTAAATCTTTTTCATTCAATCTAGTCTTTAATTTACCAGAAACAGTTGTCTTTCCTACATCCACTGGACCGCAAAATATCACTATCATTAACTTTATTAGTTAATTCCAATTATATAAGAATTGATAGTGCCTGTCTCACCCAAAAAGTCTAAAAAGGAATAGTCCTTCTTGGCCTCTTGCTCATAGGGGGTATAGGGTAACACGGCATCCTCATGGGCTCCAGTTACGTGGAATGATCGCCAACAGGGTTTACTGACCAGTTACAACGGATCGACAGGATCATATCCTGTCGTGAAGAGGGATCTACGATTCCTATGGTATGATGATTAACTGGAGCGGTGACCCGTAGTTCATAACACGCGTGGGAACCGGAATTCCTGCAGGATTCCATCAAAAGTTTCCCTGCGTGGAGGAAACCCGTTGATCGGGGTTCAAATCCCCGTGCCCCCATTTTTCTACGAAAAATACGTGCACTTAAAGGAATCGATGATTCCTTTTGACCCTCAAAAAGCAAGTTTTCTTGCGGGTCCCCGTGCCCTCACTATACCTCAGGTTCATAACGTCAAAAATAATTTCCTCCATTTTTGGAATAGGAAATGAAAATAATAAGTTTGATATCTCTTTTTCTAACTTTTTTACGAACTCACTGTCATCATCGGTAATTTCTTCTCCTCCATCGGTTAGCACCGTTCTAGTACATCATATTTTAAAAAAAATATAAATGCTAAAAAACAATAGTTATAATATGTTAGGGGCGGGAGTGTTACAAGTAACTATACCTTCGCTAGGGTCATCTATTTGCATAGCGATTCTTATCTTGATAATAGTAATACTCGTAATCGCTTATTTCTTGAGCGTTCTGATAGAGTTCCTACCTGCAACATTGGTCGCAATATTGGTCTATGTTTTCACTGGCAGTATCATATGGTCAATAATTGCCTTTGTAGTAATCGCCTTAATAATGATCCTAGCTAGGAGAAGATAGTAAACATAAGAAACATAATTACGAAAAATATGATATTCTACCTTCGATCTAGATTAATTTCCAGGCAGACATAATTCCCCCAATTAGTAAATAATCAAAAATGAACTATTATTCCAATAATAAAAAAAAGGAGAACTCAATGTATTATCTCAGCATGCTCTTCAAAAGGCATCACAGATAGGTGCGGCATCATCTCTTTGAAACCTTCTCTTATCTCTTCTATTTGATGGAACTTTTCATGGCTTTCCCTACTATCCCAGTAGGTTATCATAATATATTTCGTAGGTTTGATATCTATATCTTCACGTTCTCCTCTTAACATCGATCCGCCATAGGCTACATCGGTTGCTTTCACGACTTTCGTACCTATAAAACCTTCTTTATCCATGGTGAACTCACAGAGGTCTTCCATCATCTGTTCTACCTTTTCCTCGTGACCTGGTTTCACAGAGAGATAATTCAGTGCACTGACCATCGGTTTTTCTACCCATTCATAGTCATCGAAGTCATCTACTGGCAATTCTTCAGCATCTACATCTTTATCTTCTAAGAATTCAAGAGCCATCTTAGTCCTTTTTCTCCTAGGACCACAGTATACTCTAATCGATTTATCCTTCAAGAAGTCTAGATAAAAACCAAGGTCCCATACTGGTATGTTCAAAGCACCCTCGATGTGATTCATATAGTACTCTTCCCTCGTCTTTACATCTATTATCAAACCCATAATATCATTTATAATTTAAGCACACTATGATATAAATAATTATTTGACATACTCCTCCGCCTGAATTATGAGGAATTGAAAATTCCTCTCATGACGAGGAAGGTATACTTCCTCAGAAAGACGGAGGCATTCTGCTTCCTGTTTCTGTAAATCCGTTTTTTATTTTGAATATTCAAGCAAAAAATCATAAACTTAGAAATATAATAGAAGATTTAAATGGGTTTTTAGTCTCTTCTCCAGTGATAGTTAGGGGTGTCTTCAGTTATCTCAACATTATGAGGATGACTCTCTCTCTTTCCTCCCTCTGTTATTTTATATAACTCTGCATTTCTCATCTCTTTTATATTCTCAGCACCAAGATGACCCATGCTTGATTGGATTCCTCCGATCATCTGATAGACGACTTCAGAAACTGATCCTTTATATGGAACAAGTCCTTCTACACCCTCTGGAATGTATTCTTCACGACTCTCAAAGTCCTGGTTATATCTGTTCTTCTCTCTTTTCTCTAAGGCAGCAATAGAAGCCATACCCCTATATTCTTTATACTTTCTACCACCGCGGAAGACGATCCTTCCAGGAGCTTCTTCAGTACCAGCTAACATGTTACCCAACATTATCGCATCTGCACCACAGGCAAAAGCTTTAGCTGCATCCCCACTGTATCTGATACCTCCGTCAGCAACTACTGTGACACCTTCTTCTTGTGCCTCTTCATATACATTCTTTATCGCTGTGATCTGTGGAACTCCTATGCCTGAAACTATACGAGTAGTACAGATAGAACCCGGTCCTATACCAACTCGAAGTGAATCTGCACCGGCATCTATCAATGATCTTGCCCCATCTTCAGTTGCTACATTACCAGACATCAATCCAACATCAAAGCTTCCATCGATATCCTTCGTAGCCTTTATAACATTCTTAGAATTTCCATGTGCGGTATCAACTACAATAAGATCAACTCCTGCTTCCACCAGAGCTTCAGTTCTATCAAATTCACTCGGTCCAACAGAAGCACCCACCATCAACTGACCATTCTCATCCATAGTCGCCTGAGGATGGTGTTTCTTTTTCTCGATATCTCTGACAGTTATCAATCCCTGGAGCCTTCCCTCATCATCTACAAGGGGTAATTTCTCAATCTTATTTTCATTCAATATCGTTTTAGCTTCCTTGATCTCGGTTCCTGGATCTGCAGTTATTAAGTCAGAAGTCATCACTTCCTCTACAGTTTTACTCAGTTCAGTCTCGAAACGAAGATCTCTTTTGGTAACGATACCTATCAACTTACCGTTTTTAACTACTGGTAACCCCGAAATGTTTTCTTCATCCATTATTTTTTTAGCTTTTTCTGCTATTATATCTGGATAGATGATTTCTGGATTCCTGATTATCCAGTTCTCTGACCGTTTTACTTTTTTAACCATGTTAACCTGTTGTTCAGTGTTTATATTCCTATGGATTATACCCAAACCCCCTTCACGGGCCATCGCGATTGCCATTTCACTTCCGGTGACCTTATCCATTGGTGAACTCAAAATTGGTATTCTCAGTTTAATATCATTAGTCAGTTTACTAGAAGTATCAACCTCATCTCTCATCAAGTCCGTCTTACGAGGGACTAATAAAATATCATCAAAGCTAAGACCTGTTTCTATATTCATTTTGATCACTTCTCTTGGTTTTTCTTACTTAGTCATCCTTCTAATATTTAATATTAAAGTTTAAAAGAGGATTTTTTTCTTTTTTAAAAAGATAAAAATACATTTTTAAATAAATTATTCAAAATAATAATAATTAAATAACATGATTTTTTAACAAAAAATATATAAACTATTATGTTTCCGAAATTATCGGAGAGATAAAATGAGCGAAAATATCTCCAAGGAAGAAGAAGAATTGATTGATAGACTGATAAAAGCAGGTCTACAAAAGAATGTAGCTAAAACTCTCGTATACATCGCTGGTAAAGAAGAAACGAAAAGCCGCGAGATCGAGAGTGAGATGAGGTTAAGACAGCCCGAAGTTTCTATAGCAATGCAGATTATCAGAGAGCGAGGTTGGGTTACAAAGAGAGATATCAAGAAAGAAGGTAAGGGACGACCTGTTCACGCTTACAGTTTAAAGAACGATTTTGAAGAAATCATATCTGAGATTGAAGAGGAACAAAGGCAAAGGATCGAGGAGATCGAAGAAAACCTCAATGAAATCAAGGAATTAGCTAAAGATATTCATTAATAGACTTGCCTTTATCAAAAAACCTTTTTCATTATTTTTTACTCAAAGAGGGGTCTTTGAAGATATGAACTGACAATTTATTTCGTGCTTTTCTTTGATCTTCTCCATCAAAGCTTTAATTCCCAGTGTTTCTGTTGCGTTACATCCTCCTCTCCTTAAAGGAAGAAGCTTCCTTGTAGGAAGTTCGAGGTTCATGGCTAGCTCACCCGCAATCGTGCCACA
>JBKHIX010000144.1:0-3754 GCA_046538435.1 Thermoplasmata archaeon
AATTTATGAGTTACAGTTTCACCAGTATCAGTGGTTCCATCATCAAAATCCCATTCATAGCTGGTGATTTCCCTATTATCAGATGAGCCTGAGGCATCAAAAGCTATCTCTTCATCCACCTTAACTGTTCTATCTTCTCCTGCGTCAGCTGTAGGTGGTGTTGTATCTTCCTCAACAGTAAACTCTATACTATCCATAGCATAGTTATTGCTCTCAGCGACGGCTTTAACTTCAGCAGTATGATCGCCAACACTTACATCTGTCAACTCAAATTCATCCACAGAACCGACATTCTGAAAATCATCACCATCTAGTCTAACCTTAAAATGATCGATATCACTACCTATGGTTGTACTTTCCCATTCAAGTTTAAAACTCTTTGTTTTCATCGATTCACCACTAGATGGGCTAGTGATATCAACTGTAGGGGACGATGGACCCAAAGCGTACAATTTATTTCCAGAAGCATAATAAAGAGTGCCATCTGAATTAATAGCAGGAGAAAAACCTCCTATGTTATGATCTGTACTGAAATTCCATATTTCTTTCCCATTATTATTCAATGCATGTAATGTAGAATTATCATCAGCAAAATATATACAGCCATCACTACCGATTACTGGGGAACTGAAAGTATCAGTAATAACTGTATAATTCCATCTTTTTTCTCCATCAGGGGAAACTGAATAAAGGTTACCTTTAGAGTCTCCAGTATATATGTTTCCATCCATATCTATGGCTGGTGAGGTCAACATAACGTTATCAGTGGGTTGAAAAGTCCATTTAACGTTCCCATCGGAACGCATTGCGTACAGACCATCTGCCGAGCCAAAATATATTGTCCCATCTTTAGCTACTGCTGAAGATGAAGATATATCGTCATTCTCCTCGTCATATTGGCTTATATCGTGATATCCCCAATTATATTCACCGGTCTTACTAATAGAATGAAATATTGGTTCTAAATAATAATCCTCTGAACCAAAATAGATATTTTCATCGTATCCAATAACTGGTGAATTACCCATTATTGGAACATCTGCAGAACTTCGTCCGTTATTCCATTTCAATGTACCATTCGGGTCAAACGCAAATACAAGTTGACAATCTGTTACATAAATTGTCCCATCATCTCCGATCACTGGTGTAGTTTGTAAATATGTATTAAATCTATTATGGTAAGACCATCTGACCTCTCCATCTGAATTGATCGCAGTTAGATTGTTGTTCATTGTTGTGATATACAATGTCCCATCCTTTGCTATTGCTGGTGTAGTTTTTGAACGTATATCAGATGCTAAAGATGCACTCCATATCTCTTTTTTATTCTTTATAGCATGGATCGTGTTGTTGGTACAGATATAGATTGTAGCATCAGGTCCTATTACAGGTGAAGATGTAATTTCTCCATCTAATGTAATATTCCACTTCTCCATCCCATCCACGAAACTAGTATTATATGGACTCAGACCTGTTCCCTGATTATTACCTCTCCATCTTGGCCATGGTGATTCCGCCAGTCCGTTACTATTTGAATCAATATCGTTTACCGTAGTGTTAACAGCGTATCCAAAACTAACCAGCATTAACGATAATATAAAGAAAATAGATAATATTGTTAATATGTTCTTTTTCCATTTCATTTATTCATCACATCCCAGTATTCACTTCAAAACTCCTGCTTTCAGTAACTGAATTACCATATCTATCAGTTTCCTTCACATAAAATGTAAGTAAAATAGAGATCAATACGCATAAAATCTGCATATATTTTTTGCTCATTTTCACCAACACTAACCCATAATAATAATAATAAAGTATAATAAATATTGGGAATAAATGCATGACGATGCAATCGATTATATACTATTAATGACTCAATTTTTTCAGATAATATTTTTTACATTTCTTCCCGCTCAAAAGCTCCTTCTATGTTCAAATCTACAGTTACAGTAACATCTTGAGAAAGGCCTTCTAACACTGCTCTATTATGTAGAGTATATGGATTACCGCATTTTTCTATAGGTATATCCCATAATAAAAGAGTGTGTGCTTTGAAATCGTTGTTCCCTATTTTGAATAAGTCATAATTCAAATCACCACCTATTTTACTGTCTACAAAACTAGCATTCCTCATGTCTAAAAAATTATTATTAAAGTTGTAGATAGTGACAGGTCTAGCTCCAGAAGTTTTATTTCTGAAAGGCATTATCTTTAGTTTTGCTGGTTGTGAGTTATCTTTTATATCACCTATAACTGTTACAGTATACCTTACAGTTTGTACTCTATCTGTAACTGTAATAGATTCTAGTTTAAGCTTCAATTTCAAAGTACTTTCATCATTTATGTATGTAGTAGCAGTTACCGAATAATTTTCATAATTTCTTTCAGGAATATTTGGTTCTGGCAAATATTCAACACTTATCTCATCATATCCTTCATCAACAGTAATTTTCTGTTTCGATTCAGCATTGTTCAACGAGTACGCTGTTATACTGATAAACACCAGCAGTATCAATAAAAGCGTTAGCCTAGGTTTGTTCTTTTCCGAAAGCATTTTTTTTCTTCACACTCCGATTATAGAATTGGTTAACGTTATTTAATTGTTTTTTTGTTTATTATAATATAATTCAAGTTAGAGATTTAACAATAATCACAATTATAGTAATCATGATTATTCTATTCCTTTACACTATTCCTTTACAACTTGAGTTTGTTATATTATATTAAATAAATGGTCTTTTTTATACCCATTTTTAGTTTTCGCTTATATCTAAATTGTTGCCTTTGTTCGAAAAGAATGATTCAATCTATTCCTAAACTTATCTTTATAGCTTCGTCAACTTCTTCCATCTTTTCATCCGATAGAGTCCCAATCTTTTTGATAATACGTGCATCTATATCCACTGTGAAGATCTGATTTAATAATACTACTGAATCTTTTTCTAGATCATTTCCTTCTTGTTTCACTTCTACATTAACTGGATATACTTTCTCATAACTGCTTGTCAGTGGAGCAATGATAGTTGTTGGTGAGTATTTGTTACCAGTATCGTTCTGAATCACTAAAGCAGGTCTGGTTTTTCCCTGTTCAGAACCTTTCTTAGGGTCTAAGTTCACTAAAACTATATCTCCTCGTTTTAACTGCAAGATATCACTGCTCATTCAATGCTTCCTTTGAAGCTGTTAGCATCTCTTCACTTACCTTTTTGCTTTGTTTAGACATCTGTTGATAAGCCTCTTTGAGTTCCTCTGTTTTATCTATCGTTTTTATGATTATTTCACCGTCTTTTTCAAAGATCTCCACTTTATCTCCTCCCTTTATATTTTCTTTATTTCTTATGCTTTTAGGGATGGTCACTTGGCCTCTTTTTCCCACTTTTCGGACCTTTACTTCAGTCATACATATTCATATATGAATCATATTTTTTATATCTTTTCCAGTTTCACTTCGAATATATTTAATTTTCACAAAATCTACTCAAAATACTCTTTCACCTCATCTTTAAACAGGTAGAACAGTATCAGTATATTGACGATCGTTCCATATCCTATATTGAACAAACCGATCACAGCAAACACGATCGCGATGATACTGGCCCAGCTCAAGCCTTTCCAGAGTCCATACGAAGCTATTAACAATACAACAGCATGAACACCTAAGATAACCATCCCTATACTTCCTAAAAGAGATGGAAGCATAGATACACCTAGATTTGGATAAGCAATACCAACCAATTCAAAAAATGCATTG
>JBKHIX010000039.1:0-15085 GCA_046538435.1 Thermoplasmata archaeon
GTCAAAAAGATGTTGGAGATCACCGATACAACAACATGGGCTGTACCTTATGGAACCGAGATGGTCAGATTCGCCAAAAGCAATGAAAACACACTGATATGTGGTCCTGGTAAAGTAGATATGGCTCATAAACCTAATGAATATATCAAAATACCAGATCTAGTAGATGCTGTTGACGTTTATGTTAGATATGCAAAAGAGATGGTTTAAGAAGGTGTTGATAATTGAAATGTTTATTTGTCTCAGATATTCATGGTAAAAAGAAAAAATATCAGAAATTATTCAAAATCGTTGAGGATGAATCTCTAGATGGTCTGTTCATTGGAGGGGATATCCTACCACAGAAGATCAGAAGTAAAGAGAAGATGAAGAAATTTGTTGATGAATTTATTTTTCGTCCTATAAAGCAAGTAAAATCAGAAAATAATAGATTACAAGTCTTCCTGATCATGGGTAACGATGACCCAAGGGCTTTTGAGGATTTCTTTAAAGATGCTGATAAAAAGGGAATAATACATTATGCTCATAATAAATCTATCAAATTTGGAAACCTAAATGTAATCGGATATTCCTATGTTCCACCTACTCCTTTTCAACTAAAGGATTGGGAAAAATATGATGTATCTAGATACATAGATATAGGAGCAGTTTCTCCTGAAAAAGGAACTCGAACCGTTGAACCAGATAGATATGAGATGAAATACAAAACTATTGAGAATGATCTTGAGGAACTCAGTGAATCATCTCCTCCAGAAAAAACCATTTATCTTTTTCACGCACCACCATATGATTCTAATCTTGACAGAGCTGATCTAGATGGAAAAAAAATTGATCATGCTCCAGTTGATGTCCATGTTGGAAGTATAGCAATAAAGAGATTTATACAAAATGAAGAACCTTTCTTGACTCTACATGGTCACGTACACGAATCTCCCCGGTTGACAGGTAGTTGGAAAGAAGTGTACGATAAAACACTATCATTTTCAGCAGCCCATGAGAGAGACGAATTATCAGTAGTAAGATTCGATACTGATGATATTAAAAATGCAGAAAAAGAATTGATAGAAATTGAATAGGTTTTAGTCTTTCTGATGTATTGGTATTTCTCTTGCAGATTTGTAAGGTGAAGTTATATGGGTCGCCCATGAAGTCTCATCTTCTAAATCCTCATCTGTGATGATATGTATGTCAAGCATACTTTCTGTCTTTAAACCAGTTCTCTTCTCGTTTTCTTTACAAAGTTCTTTATCCCATTTATCCAACCAGGCTTTCAGCTTATCCTTTTCTTCTGGACTTCCATCAAAATGAATCAAGAGATCAATGTCGCTTCCTGCTCCGGCACTTCCATCTTTTGTGCTACCAATCACGTACATATTTTTAACGCCGTATATAGCTGGGTCTATTGCTTCGCCTATTTCATGTACTTTTTCTATCCTCCAGTCCCAATGATCTGGTTTTTTAAGATAGGCTAAGGCTTCATTAGCTTCTCCATCCATAACGACAGACAATGTTCCACCTTGACTTATATCTCCAACATCGATAACTCTAACAACATCTTCGAATTTCTCATATTTTGGGAATAAATCAGTCAGTCGATTCTTGGATCTAAACAGTAAATCCTCATTGTAGATGTTTCCTTCTTCATCAGGATATAAAGGTAGATATCTTATCTCTGCTTCGACCAAATCTTGGAAAAAGTGGGTCCCGAATGATAGCTCTGGTAAATAATCTCCTTTCTCTCTTGCGATCTCTACAAGTAATGAGGTATTGTTTATATCGTTATATTTTACAGGTACGCCCAGTTTTATATCTCCTCTACTTCCCCATCTCCCTGGGCCCATCATTATGAATTTTCTGTTAGGTAATTTATTGTTCAATTCTCCAACGATCGTTGCCACTTTTCTCATCTTTTCTTTGCTATCCAATGAAGTATATTCCTCTGGAATAACATAAACGATATATTCGATATTGTCGATATGACTGGTAGTGACATATTTATGAGCTGAGAATAACTTTCTGTTCTTTTTGATATTTGTAGGAACTGGTTCCCTTTCTATTTCCTGAGATTGACTCTGTGGTCTGCACTGTAACATATAAATATTCTCTCCATCCGATGCAAACTCAACATCAACTGGTGTCCCTATCCTATCTTCCAAAATATCCATTATCTTTTTCATGTCTTTCAGAAAATCTGTATTTTTGAATAGTTTATTGAATGTGATAATCATATCCGATCTTTCTGGATCTAACATCATTTTTGATTTATCTTTCAATTGATCGTTCTCATATACCGAAACTATCTTATCGAGATTCGGATAGTCATCTCCATATTCTTCGAATATTTTAACTGCATCTATAGTTTCGATATTACCTGTTTCTAGATTTATCACATCCATGTATTTAGGAGAATATTTGATCTGTTCTTCTATCAAAGTATTCACTCTTAGGTCGGGTCTATTCGGTGATATTAAAGTTGGATAATCATTGCCTACTCTATCTACAGCTCTTGTCCCTAACCCAGGTACCAATCTGATGATACCGTCATCTCTTTTGATCCTTGGAGACCATCTAAATTCATTTCTGCTGAAAGCCACTCCTGCAAATGCCGGCATGTAATAGGGTCCTACTTTTTCCCCGACCACTTCTTGAATTAGGACTCCCATCTCCTCACTGAAATCTAGCATACCTTTTTCTCTTCTATATTCAATAGGGTCTGGTCCGAAAGTTGAAGCATATACTTCCAATATCGCATCCATTAAGTCGTTCAATCGTTCTTCCTCACTACCAGTATTTGGTAAGTAAAGGCTCTTATATTTTCCTGAAAATGCTGCGCCAAAGTTATCTTCAAGTAAGCTAGATGATCTTACAATGATTGGTTTGTCATCGATATCTCTCAGTATTTCTTTTAAACCCTCGATTATTTCAGTGGTGAAAACAGCATTTTTCATAATCTGTTCTAAAAAGGGATGTTCCTGTCTTATTTCATCTGGATCCAGGTATTTTATATGGACAACTTCATCAAGATCATTATAGTGAATCAGATCGAGCATCGTATCCGAAGTAAGATACCAACTCTTTGGAAATTTTATTCTGTCAAGTAATTCATTGTCCTTTATATCACTTTCCAGAATCTTATTCGCTAGATATGCTCCAGATGT
The DNA here is from genome assembly GCA_046538435.1 of Thermoplasmata archaeon. Lineage (GTDB taxonomy): Archaea > Thermoplasmatota > Thermoplasmata > Halarchaeoplasmatales > Halarchaeoplasmataceae > CAYSTL01. The sequence continues at coordinate 3,159 of JBKHIX010000039.1, forward strand.
CTTTCCACCTAACTTACCAGCACCTTGGGCCGGGCCAATGGTATTCTCTAAAAGGGGTAGAAAATCACTCACTTCAATATACTTTTTGGCTACATTTATGAATTTTAACCTATCCGTAAAGAACCTTTGGATAAGAGCTGTTCTGATCGCCATCCTATCTTCAGGAGCTAATGCTCTATCGGCTTCAGCTTTATCGAAGAAACGGTTCAATTCATCCTTAATTTCAACAAGAGATATCCCTTTTTTCTGTGATGCTAAAAGTAATGGCCTTGCTTTATCTTCTCTAAGCCATCGGTGAAACAACTCTGATATTTTCTCAGGGGATAAACTTTCCCGGGCTATCTCAAATACACCCTCTTGAACACTCTTCAATGAATCTAAATCCTGCCGTGGATTGGGCATATTTATCCCACACCATTCCGGCACATCTCCATCTTTATTTATTGGACAAACGTTGTTTAGAAGGTTAGTGATCTTCTCGTTCTCATTTCTGTAAAGATAATATACCATCTTTCTTGTAATTCTCAGCAACGTTCTTGGATCGGTTTTCATTAAAAGGTCTATAATGACTTCCCAGTCTGATTTTTCCTCAGTTATTTTTTCTTCCCCACCGATCAAACTGCCTAGGTCTTCTTCTTTAACTTTTAATCTTCCTTGTTTCATCTCTTCCTTGATTTTACATTCTTCTATAAATCCACTCAAAAGTTCAGATATAGCCTCTATCAATCTTCTCTCTTCCCTTAAAAAGGGACCTTCACCTTCTTCTTGTCTTTCTTCTAAATAACAGATCTGAAGCTTACCTACCTTTTCTCCTTCCACCTTAATATCGCTTGATTGACACCATTTGGTTTCTTCAAAATCATCTGTTTTAAACTCCTGGTCGTTAACAATAATTCTAGCTGTAGCTACATCTTCATGCTGCCAAGAAGGAGGTAAAATTTTTACAATTTTTTGTAGAGCTTCTTCAGCACAAAGATCCTTATCTTTTATTATTTTTGTAATGCCATAAAAACAGTTTAACTCCTTCACTCTCTCTTGTAATTCGTCCATCTCTTTATCCTTACTCAATAATGAAAGATCATCTTTTCCAGAAGAAACTTCATTTAATTTATCATTCATCCTTGGTCACCAACGGTACTTTCAATAAATTGAACATCATCATACTATCTTTTCTCCTCCTGTTTATTAACCTTTTTGATTATAACTCCCTTCCCAGATTTTCCATCGAGCTGGATTTGGAGAGGGTCTTTAGTCCTAACATGTTTTATCTCCTCTAGATCTTCTATTTCTTCCTGATTCTCTAACCAATCCCAGTCTATATTACCTTCTCCTTCTTCTGTGATCATGTACCCCGACTGTGATGATATCATATCATGGAAGAAATGTGAGCCCTGAGATGGCTCTATAGACCTATCTTTTGCTGGGGTTTCAACTATCACCTTTGCACCAGCTATATCACCCCATCTGACCGGAATACCCAACCATTCATCATTCGAACCCCATCTTCCTGGACCTATCAAGATATAGGGTCTTTCTTCTTTCATCAACTCTTTATTTATCTTCGTTATCTCTTGAACTGCTTTTCTACTTTTTGATAGATCGAATGTATCCGGATCGGTGAAAACTATATCATATATTTCATCCATCACGCCATTACCTAGCGCATTTTTGCTGTAACATAAAAGATCATTTTGGTCATATTCAGATATCTCTACTTCAGGAGATTTTTCGTTTGACATCATGCTTCTTATCTGCAGTATGACAAGCTCAGCTGGTTCATCACTATTTTCATTAAGATTTACAGCGAATTCAATCTCAACCGGATATCCAAGTTTAAGCTCAGAAACCCTGAGCAGTAATTTTAGTGCTTTAGCTAGTGGAATCTTTTTGTAATTGATTATAGGAGCAAAATCAACCACTCTCGGGCCATCCCGTCCTGTACCCGGATATAAACGATCATTTTTTGGAGAATAGGTCGATACACACTTATCCAACACACCATGTTTTTCAGCCACATCAATATCTAGATGCGATAGAGAGGTTTCCTCATTTTTTTCAACTATTCTATATACAGATTCCAGGTTCAGTGCATAGAATTTTCTTTGAGAATACTTCATGAAATCTTTTGGTGTTCCAAACATCGGAGCATCGGGTTTCTCTGGACAGAAACAATATGAACAGCCACCGTCAACTATAGATTTGCCCAATCCAACAGCTAGATACACAATCCCATCTTCAGGTTTACATGGCCCAGATGGATAATGATTATAAGACTTAGCAACTCCTGAAATAGCAGGATAATAGTATTTTTCATGCTTTTTCCCTACTACTTCCTGAAGGATAACTGCCATTTTCTCATCGCCAAGTTTTTTTGGAGTAGATTTGATATAATTTCTAGCTTCTTCAAAGAAAGAAGAGGCGAAAACATATTTGATAGCATTGCATATTTCTCTGAACCTTAAGTCGGTCTCCCAGGATTCGTTAGGCAGAAGCATAGATGCATATACTCCTGCGAAAGGTTCCATCATCGAATCTTCAAGAACACCTGAGGACCTAACTATCAATGGATTTCTAGTGTTTCGTATGAAAGTTCTAAGATTGCCCAAAACGGTCGGTGGAAGGCTTCCATTCATAAATTTTCCAGCAATCCGTTCGTCTGATAATTCAAAAATATACGGGTCTAAGAGGTCATTCTGTTCTAAAAATTTTTCATAAACCTCTGTGGAAAGAACTATACTTCTAGGTATGGTGATTCTAAGGTCATCAAAGAGATCATCTGATATGTAGTTTGAAACCAATTTTGACATGAAAGCTAATCCTCTAGCTTTTCCCCCTAAAGACCCTTTTCCTATCCTGCTCATCTTAACATGTTGACCATAATCACCACTTCTAAAGTCAGATATCGAGCCTTTGTGGACTGCATATTTGTAGTCTTCCAAAATATTGATCAATATCTTCTTTACCCTCTCTGGATCTTCTTCTTGAATTGTTTCTATTTTCTCTATTAATTCAAATTCAGCCCTCGTTTCAAGCCATCTAATAAGACTACCATCTTTAATTTTTTCATAGATCCTACCTGAATCTATATTCCACAAAGAATCTTCAAGTTCATCTAGATTGTTTATCTCTGCCATAGTGATATCATTCTCATCCTTAAACACAAGTTGAATTGGTCCTAAACTATTATTTATGAATTTTCGGATATCTGCAGATAGATCTGGTGAGCTTTTCAATAAAAATCCAATCCTATTGTTTATCCCTCTATCCTCTTTTAGATGCTCTGAAGATTGGACTATGATAGGCAAATCAGGTTTTTCCTCCTTTACTTTTTCAGCAAAATCGATACCGGCATCTCTTTTTAATTCACCATCTTTTTCATATGTATTATCAGTTAATATACATAAAAGATTCTCTTTATGAACCTCATAGTAATCCATGCCCTCGTTGAAATCTTTTGCAAGTAAAACATAAGGTCTCCTTTTATAACGAGCTATCTTTCTTTCACGGTTCAAGCTGTCATATATTATGGAATCGATGTAATTCCATACCTCTTCATATATTATAGAAATGTAATCAGAATAGTATTCAATTGAATCTTCGATCAGTAATATACCTCTTCCTTCAGATTTTAAATTTCCTGTATCCAGATTTACTTTATCTTCTATGTACTGAATGATACTTACAATTATTTTCCCATCACCACTCCAGGTAAAGATGTCATCTATTGAACCATCTTTTTTCTTCTCTATCTCCCTTAATTTAGGTGTATCATCACCTAAAAAGACAACTGGTAATTTAGATCGTTTTTCTTTAATATCTTTTGCCAAAGACAATACATCACAATCCGCAGACTCGTTAAAAATAATAACAAGATCCACATTTTGATCTTCAATCCTTTCTAACGAATCTTTACTAGATTCAGCATGATCTATCTTAGGAACATAATCTAGTTCAGATTTCCCATAAAACTCATTTAAAAGATTTTCTAAACGTCCTTCTTCTTCTAATAGAAAAAAATTAAAAGAGGAGGAAACCAAAAGGACATCTCTTACATCGTATGTCCTCAGGTAACTTATTTCCCCAACTTCTTGTTTCCCTTTTTGGGGACTTACTCCTGTTATTTCCTCTATAGTTTGAACTATTTTTTTTTCTCGCTCATTCATATATCTATCTTCCTACTTTAGACCAAACCGCGGGCTTTACAAGCATCAGCAACACGCTCAATTGCGATCATGTAAGCTGCATCTCTCAACCTTATGTCTTTTCTTTGAGCTAGGTCCCATACTTCGTAGAAAGCATCTGTCATACTGTTATCGAGCTTGCCCAATACTTCTTCTTTAGACCAGTAATAGTTTTGATTGTTCTGTACCTGTTCAAAGTAGCTACAAGTTACCCCTCCAGCATTTGCTAGGAAATCAGGTACCACAATGACATCTCTATCTTCTAAAACATCGTCAGCTTCTGGGGTTATAGGTCCATTAGCTCCAGAAACAATTATGTCTACAGTCTCGGGAATATCATTCACATTATCTTCTGTTATCGCGTTTTCAAGTGCTGCTGGTATCAACACATCCACTTCATGTGTAAGCCATTTATCTCCTGATAACCTCTCATAACCTTTATCTTCTGCTTTCTCCTTATCTATAGAACCAAAACGATCGGTAATGTTCCTTAACTCTTCAAGGTCTATACCATCTTCTTTGTAGTAACTATAAGCTTTTTTATCTTCCTGATCCCAGCATGATACAGAAACAACTGTTCCGCCATATTCTATGAAGAGTTCTGTTGCATATTGAGCTACGTTTCCAAATCCTTGTATTGCTGCTGTCGTTTCTTCAATATCTCTGTCGAGTTCTTTTAAAAGTTCTCTAAGCTGATAAATCACACCATATCCCGTAGCTTCAGTCCTTCCTTTGGAACCGCCTTTACCTTCAGGCTTACCTGTGATAACTCCTGGATAGTGACCTCCTTTATAATTTTCATATTCATCCATCATCCAGAGCATATGTTGTGCACTTGTCATAACATCTGGAGCGGGGACATCCTGTAGAGGTCCAATATTTTTGTTAACCTGTTTTATATACTCTCTACATAGATTTTCCTGCTCTCGTTCAGAGAGATCATGAGGGTCACATATTACTCCACCCTTTGCACCACCTAATGGGATGTCAGCGACAGCAGTTTTCCAGGTCATCCACATCGAAAGGGCACGAACAGTATCGACCGTTTCTTCCGGATGGAATCTTATTCCTCCCTTGCAAGGACCTCTAGCGTCATTATGCTGGATCCTGAATCCTTTGAAAACTTTTGTTGAACCATCATCCATCTTTACTGGTATTTGAAAATGATATTCCCTCAATGGGTTTCTCAATAATTCTCGAGTTCCTTCATCTAATTCCAGTTTTTCTGCAATCCTATCGAATTGTTGCTGGGCCATTTTAAAAGCATTAAAGCCATCTTCTGCCATTTTTCTCTACCTCTTTTAAGTTACAAAAGCCGATTATAGAGGTTATATAAAAAATTGGGTTACAGAATTTGGTTAAATCGATATACACTTTGGGTAAATATTTATCATATTTTCCCCCAAATTATGAACATAATTTGAATTTAGAACGATCGACGTATTTTTCTCAATTTTTTTACACATATATATTAACTCTGGATTATCCTAATTCTCTACTTTTGTTTGATTTCCCACAATCTACGTTCTATCCATCCTAGAGATACTTTTTGAGGATTTATAGTATGTATCATCCTGGATGAAAGAATGGTTTTTGAAATTGCACCTACACAACCTGGGAATTTTGAGTTGAGGTTCTCACCCCATTCAAAGAAATCTTCAATAGTCTTGAAAGCAGAGAATAAAAGTATATTATATCTTTCAGTACTGGTTTCTACAGCTCTGGAAACATGATTATCGACCTGGAGATATTTCTTGACATCATCTTCTCTTGATTTTACTGCTATCATGCTTACAACAAGGTTGTACCCAGGTGGTATAAACAAGTTGGGAAAGTAGCATCTTGATTGATCAATTATTCCATTTTCCAATAAATTATCTATCCTTCTTTTCACTGTCTTTCTGTTGGAGCCTAGTTCTCTAGCTATGAATGAATCGTTGGTCCTTATACATTCACCCTGTGTTAGGTTTTCCAATATTTTGAAGGATGCTTCATCCAATATTTGGTCATTGATAGTTAATGAACCATTCTTTTCATAATCCTTCTTCATATCCTTAACATAACAATTAGGTTCGTATTTGAATGTCAATTTATTACTGAAGATATCTACATGTGCTGGTGTACGAGAAAATCTAGAGGGGATCTTCTGATCTTTGATTATCTGCTCTCTCCATCTGTGATAAGATTCTAAATCTTCGAAAAATTCTATCAGAAGAGTATTGTAGGATCCTTCCATACATGAAAAAGCAGCAAAGATATTGGATTCATTCTTGTAAAATTCCTTGGCTTCCTGTGTTCTGGGCATATCAGCCTTGACCAGTATCAAAAGAGGGTATTCCTGGAATAGTTGGGGAAATGGATATTGAGGTTGATTTAGTATTTTGTTTTGATATAGTTTTTCCACTCTTCTCTTTACAGTTGCTCTATGTATCTCTAACTTCCGAGCCAAAACACTGATATTAACCTTGACTCCTTGTCCAGATACCAAATATCTAAGTATACGTAAGTTGAGTTCATCTTCTAAAGGATCCATACTGATTAAGAATTTTATAGGTATTATTACTACTTTTTGTATAATTTGAGAATATTTTTATCAATAATTGACCAAAATCAACTAATTAATAATTAAAAATAAAACAAAATGGGAAAATAAAAGGTTTTTAAGGTCTGTATCTAGTTGGTGTCCTCGGGAACGGTATAGCGTCCCTAATATGGTCCAGATTACATAACCACATTAACACTCTCTCAACGCCAAGACCGTATCCTGCATGTGGTACACTTCCATATCTTCTAGTATCCAAGAACCATTCATAGATAGAGACGTCTTCACCTTCTTCCTCAAGTCTGTTTTTCAGTGATTCTACTGATGTTTCCCTGACACTGCCTCCGATAAGCTCTCCAACATGTGGTACCAGTAGATCGTATCCGAATACTTTTGATTCATCTTCTGGATCTCTCTTCATGTAGAACGCTTTGATTTCTTTTGGATAGTGGGTAACGAAGACAGGTTTATCGTACAAAGATGTCAATCTCTTCTCTTCCGGGACACCGAAGTCCTCTCCATAGTCTACATTCATCCCTTCTTCTTTCAGTTTTTCGACCGCTTCTTCGTAAGTCAATCTTGGGAACAGTTCTTCTAAGTTTTCAAGATATTCTAGGTCACCTTCTCTCAGATTCTCGAGCTCTTTTTTGTTTTCTTCTAGAACTTTATCGACTATATGAAGTATCAAACCTTCACCTAATTCCATGATATCATCATAATCCAACCAAAGACCTTCAACCTCAGCATGCCAATACTCAGTTAGATGTCGGGGAGTTTTTGATTTTTCTGCTCTAAAGCTTGGTGCTATAGTGTAGATATCCCCTGTTCCAAAGATACCTGCTTCTGCATAAAGCTGCCAACTCTGAGCAAGGTAAACTTCATCATCGAAGTATTCGACTGGGAATAATGTAGAACCACCTTCACAAGCTAAAGGTGTTAATATTGGTGATTGGAATTCTTTATAACCTTCGTTTCTAAAGAATTCATGAATTGCTCCGAATACGGTCGATCTTACGTTCAATATGTCTCTCATGTAAGTCGATCTGATCCAGAGGTGTCTGTTATCCAAAAGATGTTCAACACTCTGGTCCTTATGTATCGGGAAATCTTCGGATTTATGTACTATCTCGAAATCTGTAGCGCGTATTTCATAACCACCAGGAGCTCGCTGATCTTCAGTAACTTCCCCATGGACCTTTACAGAAGATTCGACCAGTAAAGATTTGATCTCGTTGAATCTCTCTTCTTCAAAATTGTCGCTTGCTATTGTAGCCTGTACGATACCGGATGGGTCTCTAATATTCAAAAAGACCATATTACCGATATCTCTCTCACGGTGTATCCAACCACGTATGCTTACCTCGTTTCCGGTGTGCTGGCCTTCCAAGATCTCCTCTATATCGACAAAGCTTCCTTTGCTGAACACAGGAGTTTCCTTCTTTTCGGTCTCTTCTTGGTCCATTTTTTCAACTCGATTCGAGCAGTGTAGTTTTTAGATAAAAGAGTTTTGGAAAGTTAAATCATTTTTAAAAGCCATAAAGTGTATTTAAATTTCAAAGTTGAAACTGAATGAACATAATAATAAATTCTCTTTTTATCACCATGAATTATTTGTTATTACTATTTTCACACATAAATTATATAAATCGTAAATCTATGCTAACCCACGGGTATTTGAGATGACAAGTGAGAGTCATTCAATAATAGAAATTGATCGGCTTACAAAAGAGTTTAGATCACGATCAAGTGTAGTAAAGGCGGTTGACAATATCAGTTTCACCGTTAAAAAGGGTGATATGTTCGGTTTTTTAGGCCCTAATGGTGCTGGTAAAACTACCACTATAAGAATGCTTTGTGGAGCACTCGATCCGACCTCTGGATCAGTGAGTATAGATGGACACGATATTTTAAACGAACCTTTGAAAGTTAAAGAAACCATCGGAGTCATGCCAGAAGAACCAGGATTCTATGGAAGCATGACAGGCAGACAGCATCTCAAATTCTATGCTCAGTTCTATGATTCGGGCAAATATGTGGAAAATATTGAAGATGCAATTGAGAAAACTAATATCAAAGAATATGTGGATAGGAAAGTAAGAGAATACTCTCACGGAATGAAAAAAAGATTAGCACTCGCTCAATCATTAGTTCACGACCCAGATATACTGATAATGGACGAGCCAACTGGAGGGTTAGATCCACAAGGTACTCATTTCTTCAGGAGTTTTATCAAAGATTTAAACAAACAGGGTAAGACGATCTTTCTTTCATCTCATATATTATCTGAAGTTCAAGAGATCTGTAATCGCGTTGGCATTATCAGAAACGGTCAGATAAAAACTGTTGATTTGATAGAAAATCTATCAGATAGGATATCTGAAAGAAAAGGTGGATACAAGATAAATATAGAAGCAGATGGTATCTATGACGAAATCATTTCAAAGATCGAGGGCATAGATGGTGTTCTTTCTATTGAAAGTGAATCTGATAAGTTGTCAGTGCTGGTAAACAATGAAGATTTATCCTCAGAAATCAATTCTAAATTGATAGAAAATGGAGTAAAAGTGAAATCGATTAATATTGACAAACCAGACCTTGAAGAGATATTTTTGAATATCACGGAGGGAGATGAATGAAGAAGAGCTGGATAATTGGTAAGAAAGAATTCTTTACTAATATCAAGAGTATAAGGATGCTTATTATTTTATTCATTTTTGGCATAATAGTGATTGCCTCAGCTTATGGTATTTCTATGACTCAGAATATTCACGAAGAAAAGGATTATATTTTTTTCAATCACACTATGGATCTTGATGATGACGGATGGAATAATGATTTGATAATTTATACAATGGATCAGTGGGAAGAACCATTAAAAGAAAAATCCGTAATTCTTTACAATGGATCCTCTCCAGCTGAAATCAAAAAAACAAATAAAAATGGAGTAGTCGTTTTTAAGAATATAAGTAATTATGTTACATCTTCAGAATCTCATTTTCAGTCATATCTAAACCTAAATATAGAATTAAAAAATGTTGATAATTTAGGAAGATATTATGGAAGATATCAAAGAAATATAGGCTCAATGAAAAACTTAAGAAATAAATCTAATTTTAATGAAATAGTAAAAGAACCACGTTTTGATTACATATCTAGAGACAAAGATGATAAAGGGTCTCAGAATGATTTTATATTCCATATTTTAACACCAAAAGGAAAACCTTCAAAGGATGCTGAATTATTAATTAACGAAACAAAAAAGGCGACTGCAGACGATAATGGATTTATTAAATATGAAATATCATCTGGTTTAAAAAATATAACTATAATAGACAGATATGGAAATACAAGTTTTGAAAGGGATATCATGGAGGAAAATAAAGCTCCACTCTATAAAGGACCTGATCATATTTTAAGTGAGATGACTAATTTACTTCTCTTTGTAGTTCCTTTCTTAACTATTGCATTAGCATATGACAGCATATCCAAGGAAAGAGAGACTAATTCTTTATTTTTACTTATCACAAGACCCATCAAAAAATGGAAAATTTTAATAGGTAAATTGTCAGGGAATTTTGCATCTCTTAGTATTCCTTTCACTATTATTAATGTTGTAGGAATACTGAGTGTTTGGTATATCTCTAGCAAATCCCCCTCTGGTAAATTATGTGCTCTATTTATACTAAGTACTCTTGGAACTATACTAATATATTTATTGCTTCAAATGATAGTATCAACATTCTCAAAAAGTTCTGGGACTGCTATTTTAGGAGGTGCAGGTTTATGGTTATTTTTTAATCTATTTTATTTTATAATGGTTTCAGCTATCTCCTCGATACTAGGGCTTCAAAAAGGCAGTTTTACATATGAAAAAACTCAAAATCTTATTGAATTGTTCAATCCTAACATGGTATTTCAAAAAACTTTCCATCTAATCTATGAGGATGTTAATTACCAGTATTATACTGGGATACCTAACTGGTCGATATTCGCAGCCCTGATATTATGGATAATAATTCCAACGATAATTTTGACATATTTATTCCATAAAAGTATAACTAAAGGATAAAAAGTGTTTATTAAAAAATAATCAGTCATTTACCATCCATCCGGAACTTTTCCACCTTTCTCCAAAGATTTCATTATATCTTCTTTCATATCTAAGGTGGCTTGCCTGGATGCCTCTATAAACTCCTCTGGACTGTACTCATCCTTGTATGGTTCTCTTTCGTAGGCGTAATCAATACCTCTAGATGAATTGACTATTGCACCGTATCCATCTTCATTGAAGCAAGGTATGATGTCATCGGCAGTTCCACCCTGGGCTCCATAACCAGGAACTAAGAATAAAGCAAAAGGCATCATCTCTCTTAACTTCTCAGCCTCTTCAGGGTATGTAGCACCAACCACTGCACCTACAGATGAATAGCCTCTCTCACCAAGTAAATCTTCACCCCATTTCCTTATAAGCTCAGCCATCAATTCGTAAACTTTTCCGTTTCCATCTACAGTTTTATCCTGTAATTCTCCTGAAGATGCATTTGAAGTTTTATCCAAAATAAAAATACCTTTACCATATTTCCTACATGCCTCTAAAAATGGTTTGATCCCATCACTTCCCAAATATGGATTTACGGTGATCATGTCAGCATCGAATGAAAAATCTTTATCTCCTCTAGGTAGATCTACTTTGCCTAGATGTGCATCAGAATAAGCCTTGGCTGTACTACCTATATCGTTTCTTTTTACATCTTCAATAACTATCAGGCCATTATTCTTTGCATACTCTATTGTTTTCTCCATAGCTCTTACTCCGTGACTTCCGTATTTTTCATAGAAAGCCATCTGAGGTTTAACAGCAGGAACAATATCTTTTACAGCATCTATAAGTCCTTTATTGAATTCGATGATCGCTTCTCCAGCAGCTTCAAAATCATCAGATGCTAATTTCATAGCTTTTTCTCTTATATGAACTGGTATTCTACCCATCCTAGGATCAAGACCTACAACAGAAGGATTCTTTTTTTGATCTATCTCATAAAGCAAATTATCTGCTAAATTTTCCTTTAACATAGTGACACCTATCTCGAAGACGGTTATGTTCTTCTAGATTTTAACTCTTTACCCAAGAAGTCACCTTCCTAAATCTTTAATTATTCGTAAAATTAATGTACTATAAATTACATTTAATATTAGATGAAAAA
>JBKHIX010000004.1:0-39386 GCA_046538435.1 Thermoplasmata archaeon
CTGTAAGATTTCTGTCTCTTCTTACGAGCACCACGGCCCATCGGTTGTTTTGGTAACTTTCTTCTTGGGTCAGAAACGAGTAAGCTTCTATCGTATTCCTTGAATAGATCTTCTAGTTCAGGATCTTCAAAATAATCTACAAAGCATAGAGCGATTGCAGTTCTTGTTGCTCCTGCTTGTCCCATTACTCCGCCCCCGTTAACGTTGATATCAACATCGACTTTATCGGACCTATCACCGACAAGTTGAACTGACTCTTTCATCTTCAAACGAGCCATCTCTGGAGTGTATATCTCCAGTGGGGTGGAATTGATTCTGATCCTTCCCTTTCCAGGTTTGATAGTAGCTTTAGCTATAGCTTCTTTTCTTTTACCTGTACGGGTAATAGCATCTTTTTTGACCATAATATAACACCATCAATTTATCTTAAAATTCAGCTCCTAAATACTTGGAAATTTCGCTCAGTGTGACTCCAATCTTACCACGAGAGCTTTTTACTTCTGGTTCCAATATATTCTCATCACCAAACTCATCAGGCACACCGATATAAGCACGGAATCTTTTAAATGCTTTTCGCCCACGAGGCTGCTGATAAGGAAGCATTCCTCTTACTGTCCTTTTGAAAATTCTCTCGGGTCTTCTTGGGAAATAAGGACCGTTCATCTGCTTTCCACGTTCCCTATTTTCTCTGTACTTGTCAAAAATATTCTTCTTTCTCCCTGTGATAAATGCCTTCTCTGCATTGACAACTCTTATCTCTTCACCCTCTAGTAATTCTTTGGCAATCATGCTTGCCATCCTACCGAGGACTCTATTTTCTGCATCGTAAACCTTCATGTTATCATCCCATTATCCTGATTTCGCTTCCACTTGGGTTTCGTTCTGCCAGCTCGCGGAGTGAAATATATTCTCCACCAGCTTCCACAATACTATCTTTTGCACTGTTACTAGCTTTAAATGCACCTACTGTGACTTTTTTCTTCAAAATCCCTGCACCAAGTACTTTACCAGGGACCAACAAAGTCTCATCTTCATCGGCGTAACGCTGGATACGTGAAAGGTTTACTTCTGCCCAGTTACTGGAAGGCTTTTCCAACCTTTCCGCCACGTCTCGCCAGATAGGTGCGTCGTTCTCTCTTGCCTGATCTTTCAAGTCTTTAATCAGGCGCACTAAATTCGGATTTGTTTTTTCTTCTATTGACATATCTGACTCCTCCGACGTATCTTGGGAATAAAGTCCCAACTTATACGGAAGTATTCGGATGCAGTGAGGGTCGGGTTTATAAATGTTACTGATATCTAGAGTGCTATTACTGTTCACTTTTCTTTCTTCTATAGAAAAGAACGCTGAGAATACTGCCATCGAATATATTATGGATTATTTTTTGGGTAAATAAACTAAGAGTTCAAAATAGTTTTATATGTCAGTATTGGTACGTTCTAACGTATGTTGACCTGTAAGAGCTGTGGCCAAAGGTTTGATCTGAGTGAAAATGTTATACGCTGTGAATGTGGTGGGATATTAGAGAATGACATTCAGAGTGGTGAGATAAGAGACGGAAATTCGATATGGAAAAGGTTTAGAGATTTTTATGATTTCGAAATTGAGACTGATCACAGCCTTGGGGAAGGGGATACACCCCTAGTCAGATCCAATAAGATAGCTGACAGATATGATCTAGAACTATGTTTTAAGAACGAGACGGTAAATCCTACCTGGAGTTTCAAAGATAGGGGAACTTTCACTGGATTGAACAGGGCGGTAAATCTTGGATATACAAGATTAGGAACGGTTTCTACAGGTAATATGGGAGTTAGTGTTGCTGCTTACGGCTCTAGAGCTGGATTGGATACCGCTGTGTTGGTTTCTTCTACAATATCTGAAAATAAGGTCAAGCAAATAGGAGTATACGGACCCAGGATAATAAAGGTAAAAGGTGATTACGGTCAGCTTTATTTCGAAAGTTTGGATATTGGGATGGAAAAAGACATCTACTTTTTGAATTCAGATGATCCTTTCAGAGTTGAAGGTTACAAGACAATAGGTTTCGAGATATTTGAAGAGATAATCCCAGAACATATATTGATGCCAACGAGCTCAGGCGGGCTATTTAGAGGTATAGTCAAAGGCTTCAGAGAATTGATAGAAAGCGATCTATTGACTGAGATGCCAAATCTAATATCTGTTCAATCCGAAGGATGTTCACCAATTTATAGAGCTTATAAAGAAGGTAAAGAGAATATAGATCACTGGGATGATCCTGATAGTGTAGCTCATTCTATCGAGAATCCATATCCACCTAGTGGTGATGAGGTACTTAGACTTGTAAAGAAATATGGTGGAACCATAGTCACAGTCAATAATGATGAAATCTTGTCAGCTCAGAAAGATTTAGCAGGTGATGGGATCTTCGCTCAGCCAGCTTCATGTGTTGGGATAGCTGCGTTGGAACAGTTGAATGAAAAAGAGATCATAAATAAGAAGGAAAAAGTAGTTTCGATCATCACAGGAGCTGGGATAAAAGATGTCTATTCTGTAAGGGAAAATGATGAATCAGTTTCATGTAGGATGGAAGATTTAAAAGATAATTTGTAAACCCTGCCATACCAAAACATAATATATGTATATTTATTTTAACAACAATTAGTTGGGATCAAATGGCTGAGAAAAAAGATTACTATCAAATGACAGTCAAAGAATGTTATGAAGATTTAGATACTTCCGAGAAAGGACTGTCTAAAGATGAGGCTGAAAGTAGGCTCGAAAAACATGGAAAAAATCAATTGACTGGTAAAGTACAGGTCCCTAAATGGTTGATGTTTTTGTCCCAGTTCAAAGAACTTTTAGTTATAGTTTTGATAGTTGCAGGTGTGCTTTCAGTCTTTTTAGGGGTCTTCAAGAACGATCCTGGGAGTCTAAAAAGCGCTGCAGCCATGTTCATAATAGTTTTCATCAATGCCATCATTGGTTTTATCCAGAAGTATAAGGCTGAACAGATAATAGATAAACTGAAATCACTTATCAAATCACCTGCTAAAGTCAGACAGGCCGGCGAGATGAAGGAGATAGATCAGGAAGAGCTCGTCCCTGGAGATATCATCAAAGTTGAAGAAGGAGACAAGATACCTGCTGATATAAGAGTAATCGAATCTTTCAATCTAAAAACAAACGATTTTTCACTTACTGGGGAATCAATGCCTCAGGAAAAACGGTCTAATGCTATCAAGGAGAAAGTGACCTTAGCTGATAGAGACAACATGGCCTATGTTGGCACTACCGTTGCTACAGGTAACGCATTGGGTATAGTGGTAGCAACAGG
Source organism: Thermoplasmata archaeon (assembly GCA_046538435.1). Taxonomy (GTDB): domain Archaea; phylum Thermoplasmatota; class Thermoplasmata; order Halarchaeoplasmatales; family Halarchaeoplasmataceae; genus CAYSTL01. Next base: position 3,321 of record JBKHIX010000004.1, read on the forward strand.
CATGGATACCGAGATGGGTAAGATAGCTGATATGACCCAAGAAACAGGGGATATAAAATCACCACTTCAGAAAGAATTAGATATACTGGCTAGAAACCTTACTGCCATAGTGGTAGTGATAAGTACTGCCCTGTTCTTCGTTGCGCAGTGGCAAGGTTTGGCTTTGACTGTCAGTTTGATTTATGCGGTTGGAATCGCTGTATCATCGGTACCACAGGCATTACCTGCACAGGTGACAGTTGCTTTATCTACAGGTAGTAACAGGTTAGCGAACAGGAATGCGGTTGTAAAGAATCTAGCTTCTGTGGAAACGTTAGGTTCCACTACTGTGATATGTACAGATAAAACAGGTACATTGACCAAGAACGAGATGACTGTTAGGAAAGTGTGGTTCGATGGTCAAGAATACGAGATGACTGGACTTGGTTATAAACCAGAAGGAGATATTGTAGATGAGGATGGAGAACCATTAACAAAAGAGCAGGTCAACGAGATAGAGATACTGATGGACGCAGCGACCATGTCATCAAATGCAGAGATACATGAGCCAGATGATCAACATGATAGTTGGTATCCTATCGGGGATCCAACTGAAGCAGCCTTGATAACCATGTCTACGAAGATAGGGACCAGAGAAAAAGAAGAGGATGATGTAAATCCTCAACTTATAGAATTCCCATTTGATTCTGAAAGGAAGATGATGAGTTCTGTCAGAGATATAAAGGAAGAATATGCTGATGAGGACGTGTTAGACGCTTTAGAAGGTGATACTGAAGGTAGAGTCGTTCTAGCTATGAAGGGAGCGACTGACAGTGTACTTTCTATCAGTAAGCATATCTACAAAGATGGAGAATCTGTTCCTATAACTGAAGAGGATAAGGAGAGAATCAGGGAGATAAATAAAAAGTATTCTGAGAAAGCCATGAGAGTACTCGCCATGGCTTATCGACCTTTAGAAGCTGGTGGTAAAGATTACGCTCAGGATGAAGTTGAAAAAGACGTCATATTCTTAGGATTGGTCGGGATGATCGACCCACCTAAAGAAGGTGTAGAGGAAGCTGTAGAGAACTGTCATAAAGCGCACATTCGCACGTATATAATGACGGGTGACCATGCAATAACAGCTCAAGCCGTTGGCGAGGAGATAGGATTAGCAGGTGAAGAAGAGTCTTCACCAGTCATCACAGGACAAGAGTTGAAAGATATTGGTGATGAAGAACTGAAAAAAACTATGCAGAAGCATGAATCATTGATATTCTCAAGAGTTGATCCAGAGGATAAATTGCGTATAGTCCAACTTTTAGAAGATGACGGTGAGATCGTTGCGGTTACCGGTGATGGTGTGAACGATGCTCCTGCTCTAAAACGTGCTCACATCGGTGTAGCTATGGGTAAGAAGGGAACGGATGTGGCCAAAGAGGCTTCTGAACTTGTTTTATTGGATGATAGTTTTCCAACGTTAGTGGATGCAGTCAGAGAAGGTAGGACAATATATAACAACTTGAAAAAGACCGTATTGGCTTCTATGACTACGAATGGGGCTGAGTTGACAACTGTATTAGCTGGCTTAGCTGCTATTGGACTATTAGGTTGGGCTGAATGGGCTATTCCAATTCTAGTTATACAAATATTAGCTATAGACCTATTGGCTGAGATAATGCCTCTCACATTCTTAACTTACGATCCACCTTCAAAAGCATTGATGCGGTCTCCGCCCAGGAGTCGAGAGGAACATATACTGGATTTTGGACGATCTGCGGAGGTCATATTCTTTGCACTTCTTATAGGTTTATTAGCAGCTGGTAATTTCTGGTATTTCTTTGCAAAGCAGGGTGTTTCATTATCAAATATAACAGACCAACCTGCTCTTATGTATGCTAAAGCAACAACGATAAGCTATCTAACCATTGCGTACTGTCAGTTTGCCAATATCATGTCTAGAAGATACGAGTACGATTCGTTGTTCAGTAAGAATATAATCAGTAATCGAATAATCGTCTATTCGATAATAGGTTCAATCGGCTTAGTCTTCTTGGGAGTTTACGGCCCATACATCAGTGACTTCTTAGAATTTGCCAGTATAGGCTGGAAAGGATGGGCTCAGGTACTCACAGGAATGGGTATCTTCATAGCTACATTTGAAGTGTTGAAATTGATAAAAAGAATGAGGAAAAAGTAAGCAAGGACGTTTCAATCTCTATCTCTCAGGTCTTCCTGGGCCTTCTCTATCTCTTCCTTTTCATCGGCTATCTCGTGATCTACCATTTCACCTGTTTCCATGTAAACTACTCTTTCAGCGATGTTGCAGGCATGGTCTGCTATCCTTTCTAAATATCTGATTACTAGAACGTACTGTGTTCCCATAGATATTTTAGAACTATCCTCTATCATGTAGGTTAATACTTCTCTGAATATTTCATCATACAGAGCGTCTACATCTTCTTCATCATCGTATATCTTATCTATGTATGATTCATCCTCTTCCATGAAAGAATCAACAGCCATATCCACCATCTCGATAGTCAAGTCTGCCATGTGGGGTATAGAAACCAGTTTTTTCATATGTTCTTTACCCAGCATCCTTTTTGTTACCTTTACGATATCTTCAGAATACCTACCTATCCTGTCCAGATCTGTAATGATCTTCAAACAGGTTCCGATGACTCTCAGATCTCTTGCTACAGGTGCCTGTAAAGCTATCAATCTTAATCCTTTTCTTTCTATATGTCTGTCATAGGCGTATATCTTCCTGTCAAGGTCTTCCACTTTTTTGATCTTCTCTTCATCCAACTCTACTAAACTTTCTATGGCCAATGAGATCGCTTGTGATGCTAGGTCTCCCATCTCTTCGACCATCTGTTTTAACTCTTTAAGCTCATGATGATATGATTTTCTTGTTTCTGGATTCATATTTTATCACCCGAATCTTCCGGTAATATATTTTTCAGTATTTTCTTTCTGTGGATTCTCAAATATCTGCTCTGTATCTCCATACTCGATAAGTTCTCCAAGATACATGTAAGCAGTGTAATCGCTTATCCTAGCAGCCTGCTGCATGTTGTGTGTAACTATGACAACAGTGTAATCCTTTTTTAAGTCATCGATTAAATCTTCGATTTTTGCGGTTGCGATCGGATCCAATGCTGAAGCGGGTTCGTCCATAAGTAATATTTCGGGTTCTGTTGCTAGTGCTCTTGCTATACATAGACGCTGCTGCTGTCCACCAGATAAAGATAAAGCGTTTTCATCCAATCTGTCTTTTACTTCATCCCAGAGTGCTGCATCTTTTAAGCATCTTTCTATAGTTTCGTCCTTATCGACATCCATATCGTTTACATCGCAGCCATAGTAAACGTTGTTTTCAATTGAAAATGGAAAAGGATTAGGTTTCTGGAATACCATGCCTATCCTTCTTCTTATATCGACTTCATCACAGCCATCTTCGTATATATTTATACCTTCTAACCAAACATTTCCATTGGTTCTTACTGAAGAAATGGTATCGTTCATCCTGTTCAAACTTCTTACTAATGTTGATTTTCCGCAACCGGATGGACCGATTATAGCTGTTACTTTATTTTCTTCCACTTCCATATCTATTGATTTCAAAGCGTGATTGTCACCGTACCATAGATTGAAATCTTCTACGATCATCTTGATTTTCTCTGGCATCTCTCTTGTTTCGCAAATTTCATCTTCTTGGAAGAGATTTTTTAATTTATTAATCATTTTAGAACCTCTGTCTGAACTTTTCTCTCAATATTATCGCGGTTACATTTATTCCTAATACTATCATTATTAACACCAATGCAGTACTCCATGCGTTTTGCTCTACAGGTTTGTATCCCATGTAGCCAAATAAACTCCATAGATGGTAAGGTAGTGCATGGAATTTACTCAATAATCCATCAGGATATCCTGCTCCGAAAAATACTGCACCTGTGAACAGTATCGGAGCCGTTTCACCTGCAGCTCGTCCCAATCCAAGAACGGTACCTGTTATTACACCTGGTAAGGCGGGTGGCAGTACTACTTTCTTAATTGTCTGCCATTTGGTACCCCCTAGTGCAAGACTTGCATCCCTTATGTCATCAGGTACAGCGATTAGGGCTTCTTCTGAAGACCTGATCACGATTGGTAATGTTAGTATTGCTAATGTCAAACCTGCAGTGAGTAGTGAAGGACCAAATATCGGGACGAAAACTGTAAAACCAAATAAACCATGAACTATCGAAGGAGTTCCTTGTAAAATATTCACTGCTGTTCTAATAACTCTAACTATCGGACCTCTATCAGAGTATTCAGCAAGGTAAACAGCTGTACCTACACCTAGAGGTAATACAATTATTGTAACTACAGCTATTAACCCTAAAGTACCCACGATTGCTGGTCCTATTCCACCACTAACTCCATCATATGTGATATCGCCGGTTAGGAAACTCCAGGTGAGACCCGTTATTCCATTAGATACTATCTGATATATGATGAGTATAAGAGGTAAAATCGTGAATACTATACACCCGTAAACAAGTACGTATGCTGATTTCTGACCGAATCTTTTTCCAAATCCATAATATGGTGCGAAAGATATACTCGCACTTATGACACCTAATATGGCTAACATTTGATTTAATATGAATGTTTTAAGGATAACAGCACCTATAGGCTCGTCAAAAAGACCCAATGGCTGTTTCCAAAGATTAATCTTATCTGGCAGCATAATGAATATCGATGCTGTGGCTATCAATATAGTCGCAAATATGATCAAGTAAATAAAGTTCCAAGATTTGTATTTGAGGTAATAAAAGATACTTGTGAAGTAATACGATCCAGATAAAATCAAAAGACCAACTATACCGGTCCAAAAGTTGATTTTAATAAAAGAAAAATCGAATGCAAATGATACAAATCCCAGAACTGCGAATATTAAAGATATTATGAATATCCATCCTGATAATAATTTTTTAAGCTTCATTCTTTCCCCTCAAATTTTCTTTTAGTTCTCATCTGTAGGTAATCTGAAATTATACTCATGACAGTGACAATTGTGAAAAGCATTATCGCAGCGGTGAAAAGAACACTTACGTGAAGGCCTGCTGCTTCACCCATCTGGCTTGCGATTAATGCAGTTAAAGTATTTCCTGTCTCAAATACGTCGAAGCCAGGAGTTGGGATTCTCATGACAGAACCTACAACCATCAGGATAGCCATTGTTTCTCCTATTGCTCTACCCATGCCCATTATGGTTGCACTGGTTATGCCGGATATAGCGGAAGGGATGGTTACTTTCTTAGTAGTCTGCCATTTTGTAGCTCCTAAGGCAAGACTAGCATCCTTCATATCTTTAGGAACAGATTTCAAAGCATCATCTGACATACTGACAATTATAGGTAGCGCCATTATTCCTAATATCAACATCCCTCCTAGGATGGAATTAGGTGCTAATGTGCCATAATTGATATAGATGAATTTTCCTAAAACTACAGCACCTATGAAGCCATAAACAATACTTGGTATCCCTGCAAGTAGTTCGATGACAGGTTTTAACATTGTTCTTAATTTTTCTGGTGCAAGTTCTGACATATAGACCGATGCACCCAATCCTAGTGGGAATGAAATCAGTAAAGCACCCAAAGCGATGAATATAGATCCATAAACCGCTGCCCAAAGTCCGAATTGCTCCTTATTTACGTTCCATTTACTGCTGAGTAGATTTATATCTCCAAACAACGATTCGTAAATCGCAGGAGCGGACTTGTAGAATAGGAATATAAAAATAAGAAATATTACTAACACAGAGAAGAATGCAATACTAAAAAACACACCTTTTATTGCCTTTTCTTTTATTTTCCTTTTCATCTTATCTCGGTCCCCTTATTTATTGGTAATTTTTGTTGTTTCAAAACCAGCACATCTTTTTTTTAAATTCATCATATTTGAACTGGCATATATGTCCTTAAAGACCATTCTGTAAGAAAGGATACATTAATATATATTTTTTCTGTATAGTCTATATAAGCATATATATCCTATATATTAGTAAATACAATATTTCCATTTATGTTTTTTACAATTAATTCTTTTTCTTGTGAAAATGTAAAAAATAATAATATAAGAAAAAAAGGGTTTTTTAGCTGTTCATAGGTATGAAACCTTCATCAGCGACGATCTGCTGACCTTCATCACTCAAGACAAAGTCGATAAATGCTTTTGTAAGACCTGTCGGTTCACCATCGGTATACATGTGTAGTGATCTGCCTATCTCGTAGTCTCCGTTAACTATGTTCTCTTCAGTCGGTTCAACACCATCTAATTTTATTGATGGTGTATCACTTCCAACGTATCCAAGACCAACATATCCGATTGCATTGTTTGATGTTTTAACCGCTGATTTAACCTGAGCATTTTCAGGTTTAGCTGCATCTGCATCAGTACTGTCCAATCCAATGGCATTCATGAAAGTTGATCTAGTACCTGATCCTTCCTGTCTTTCGACTACCTGTATTGGTTTTGAAGGACCACCTACTTCATCCCATGTAGTTATCTCCTTTGTGTAGATGTCGTAAACTTGTTGTACGGTTAAATCGTTTACTCCAGCATCATGGATGTCTTTACTTACTATTATTGCTACACCGTCTTTCGCTATCTCGTTGTCGTAGAAGTCTACATCTGGGTATTCATCGATCTCAGACTGTTTGATTTCTCTGCTAGCATCACCTATGTCGGCCTCGCCTTTACCTACTGACGCGATACCATGACTGGAACCGCCACCGCTAATTTGTACTGTTACTTTTGAGTGTTTATCCATGAAGGCATCAGCTGCTGGTGCAGCTATAGGTTGAACTGTAGTAGATCCTGTAATTGTTAATGTACCTGATAATTCACCGGATCCACCTCCGCCACCAGAGACGGGTATGAAGCCTTCGTCATCAACTATATTTTGTCCCTCACTGCTCATAATAAAATCAATAAAGTCTTTAACATTGCCTTTTGCCTCTCCGTCAGTGTACATGTGTAGAGATCTTGATATTGGATAGTCTCCACTTTTGATTGTCTCTTCTGAAGCTCCAATACCATTTAGTTTAATTGAAGGTGTATCGCTTCCGACGTATCCAAGACCTACATAACCAATACCGTTATCAGAAGATTTTACTGCAGATTTAACTTGTGCATTTTCAGGTTTTGCTGCATCTGAATCTACGCTGTTCAATCCAAGAGCGTCCATGAAAGTTGCTCTAGTACCTGATCCCTCTTGTCTCTCCACAACAAATATATTTTTATCAGGACCACCAACTTCTTTCCAATTGGTTATTTCTTTTGTATATATATCATATACTTCCTCGGTTGTTAAATCGATTACGCCTTCTTGATAGATATCTTGACTTACAATTATGGCAACACCGTCTTTTGCTATTTGGTGATCTACAAAATCAATATCCGAATACTCATCAATTTCAGATTGTTTGATCTCTCTACTTGCCATACCAATATCAGCTTCGCCTTTACCGAGTGATGCAATACCGTGACCGGATCCACCACCACTAACTTCAACTTTCACATCATCATGATCCTGATTAAAAATTGATGCTGCACTAGAGGCGATTGGTTTTACTGTAGAAGAACCTGTAATTATTACCTTGCCATCTCCTGAGTCATTCTCTGTACAACCTGACATCGCTAGTGTTCCTAGTATCACTAATCCAAGAACAACGAAAACCGTTAGATTCTTTTTCCAATTCATATCGATCAATCAATGGTAAAAGAAATGAGAATATATACTTTATCTGTATAATCTATATCGGGCTATTTATCCTATATAGTTGTATATACAATAATCACTTGTAATTAACCATTCAACGATACAAAGAATTTAATAATGTTTTTCTACTCGGGGTTAAACATGGGCATTATAGTTGATGAAAACACAAAAGTAGTGGTACAGGGCATAACCGGGCAGCAGGGCAAGTTTCACAGTGAATATATGAAGGAATATGGAACCAACATAGTGGCTGGTGTAACACCCGGAAAAGGTGGGAAAAAGATCAATGATATCCCTGTTTACAACACAGTAGAGAGAGCGAAGGAAGAAGAAGATGCTGATGCTTCGATAATATTTGTTCCAGCAAGATTTGCAAAAGATGCAGCTTTTGAAGCTATAACTGCAGGTATGGATCCAGTAGTTGTGATAACTGAGAATATACCAGTCAAAGATTCGTCAGAGATCATGAGGTTAGCAGAGATCCACGATACGACCGTGATAGGACCTAATACACCTGGTATCATAACTCCTGGTAAAACTAAGCTGGGAATCATGCCGAATCATATCTTCGAAGAAGGTAACATAGGTCTTGTTTCAAGAAGTGGAACTCTAACCTATGAGATAGTAAATACCATGACCAGGAAAGGTTACGGTCAATCTACCGCTTTTGGTTTAGGTGGAGATCCGATAGTTGGCATGGACTTCATAGACGCTTTACAGCGATTCGAAGAGGACCCAGGAACTGATGCAGTCATCATGATAGGTGAGATTGGCGGAAGTGCAGAGGAGAAAGCTGCTAGATACATCAAAGAAGAGATCGATACACCAGTCGTTGCTTACATAGCAGGGAGAACAGCGCCGAAAGGAAAAAGGATGGGCCATGCAGGAGCTATAGTATCCGAAGGCGGCACTGGTACAGCAGAATCGAAGATAAATGCACTCGAGGATGCTGGAGTCTCTGTGGCTAGACTACCTAGTGAAATAGGAGTGATGCTGGACGATCAACTCTAAAAAACTATTAACCTAAAATCCATTATCTTATTTTCTTACTTCAAAAAGATTGGTCTCAGATTGTTAGCTCGATATCTTTGTTTCTATAGTTCTGGATATTAAAGATTTTAAATATTTCTGTATATAGGCAATCTTTCTTTGGAAAATCTTCACTTGGAATGGGTTCATTTAAAAATTTACATACCGGTTTCCATCCATCACCATCGGTGATATCGATGACCAATAGTTGATCTTTTTTGTCTTCAAAGAAATCGAAGACTTCATTTTTATGGGTACGATAGGCCTTTTTATACTCTGATTTATCGAAATCTATGGCGTTATATACTTCTTTATGCAGCTTGTTGATCCAGTTGTTACCTTTCAATATTTGACCTGGCCAGAAATGCCTTTTGCATGAATCTAACCAACCATCCATATCTCTTACGGTCAGAATAAATTTAGCATCAGGAAAATGATGGTATAATTTCTGATAAAATCGAGCTATTGGGATATCAGTCATAGCATCGTATTTTTTGGCATATCTTGGTTTTATATCCAACTCCCCTGATTCGTATTTGATCATACGGATGGGAAAGTGTTTTGTTCTGTAATCAAGCATCTCGAGAGCTGCTGACAAACTGGTAGTAGCGGTCTTTGACAGCCCTATACCAAAAACTTTTGTTTTTTTGCTCATATCGATACCGCCTAATTAATCTCGGTTTAGATATAGAAGTTGATAAACTATCAAAAATATCATTCCTTAATAAAATTAGTGATTTTTTACTTAATAAAAAAATAAATATTATAAAATCATGGATAAATTATTAACCGTCTGGAATAATTATGATGCATAATATATTTATAACATTAATTATAATATATGAACTTTTAAATATGTAAATTGTAATCAGTGAAGCAGTAATCCATTAGAGGCTTGAAGATTGTGCTACAGCTAATTGAGAATGATAACATAGGTATAATGGAAGGACGTGACTCACATCATGATAATTGAGTTAATCTTACTTCTGGTAGCTGGGTGGGGAGCCGGTGTTGTGACTGGTCTTATAGGTGCCAGTGCGGTTGCAGTCGTTATACCGATATTGGTCGTTTTTGGTGGATACGATCCGTATACAGCGATAGCTGTTGCACTTTCTATAGATATATTTGCTTCATCCATGGCAGCTTACAATTATACAACTCATGGGAATATCGATATAAGACATGGTCTCCAGATAGCAATATCATCTGTAACTGGTGCTTTAATCGGTAGCTGGATATCATCTTATATCCCTTCTACCTCGTTGGGTGGGGGCAGTGGTTTGATAACTTTATCTATCGGATTAGTCTTCTTTTTAAAACCCAGCACACTTGATGGGAAGATAATGAAAGATTATGATATAATAAAAGTTCTCAAAAAGAGTAGGGTTATCCCTGGAATAATGATAGGTCTTGTTATCGGGATGATCGCTGGAATCGTAGGAGCAGGTGGTGGGATGATGATACTTATAGCACTCGTTATGGTTCTTGATTATCCTATCCATAAGGCGATAGGGACTTCTGTACTTATTATGATATTCACTGCTTTTTCAGGTGCTGTTGGTCATGCGTATTATGGGGAATTACCTTTTTATGCAGTTATATTTGGAGGTATAGGTGGCATTGTTGGTGCACAGTCAGCCTCTAAATTTGCAAATATAACTTCTGAGAAGAGATTGAAGAGAATAGTAGGTATAGTTTTCATGGCACTTGGTCTCATGTTAGCTGTCTTTAAACTCGTGTTAACCTGATTTTATAGGAATATTCAGAATATCCTCTCTTCTTTAGTCCTTATCGCTTCCTGATAGACCTTTTCCAATTTTTTACAGGCTATCTTATTATCAAAATTGATCCCGTTTCCATTTTCTTTTACCATGTTTCTATTTTTCAATGCCATGGCGATTTTTTCTGCACAATCTTCCCTACTATCTCCAAAGAGGAAACCGTTTTTCCTGTGATCTATTATATCGGGTATTACTCCATGATCGATCCCTGCAACCACGGTACCGGTAGCTAAAGCCTCGATCAAAACTATACCGAGTGTTTCAAATCTAGAAGATATTACAAAAGCATCTGATGCAGCATAATATTTGGGAAGTTGTTTTTCAGGCACAAAACCTGTAAAGGTCACCACATCTTCTAATCCCTTATCCTTGACATGCTTTTCGTAATATTCCTTTGCAGGTCCATCACCAACGATCAAAAATTTTGCGTTTCCGTTCTTTTTCTTAAGTATAGGTAAGGAATCCAATATGAGGTCTAGATTCTTTTCTTTTGATATCCTACCGACATGGAGTAGAACATCAGAACCATCCAAGTCCATTTTTTCCCTGATGAGACTTCCGTCAACATCTTTATGGTACCTATCTTTGTCTATTCCAGGTGCGACCACATCGGAGTAACGCATATTTGGACACTTTTCCTCTAACTCTTTCAATGCTTGTTCACTTGGAGCTATCACAGCGTTGCTTCTTCTTAAAAGGTATCTCAGATATATCCAGGTCAATCTTTTTAAGAGGGCTTCGCTGAGATTAACGGGATAGTAATGGACAGCCTCGGTAACCTTGGTATGAAAATTGAAGACGCAGGGCAGATCAAAAAATTTAGCTGCGATCATAGCCTTGATTCCCATGAATGCGACACCATGATTATGTATTATATCGATGTCATTCTCTACTAAAAGGTCATGGGTCCGTTTAGAAGGATATAAGGCTAATCTATATTCTGGATACATATTAAAAGTTTTACCTTTGAATCTGAAGATGTGATCATCATCTGGATCCACTCTGTCTTCTTTCCCAGGGGCGAAGATGAAAACTTCGTGTCCCTCGTTTTCAAGACATTTTCTAAACTGGATGATAGAGTTAACGACCCCGTCCATAGTTGGAAGCCAGGTATCAGTGAACATCGCTATTCTCGTTTTGATTCCTCTTGAATTATGATATGTGAAGTGGATAATTTTAATACATTTTATTTATAATCTTTTGCCGTTATCTTTATCAACATATTTAATATAATATTTTTGGGTTATCAATTTTTAAGTATGTTTAAATATTATCGCACATCAAATACTTGAATAAGACCATTTGTATTAAAAATTTCTAACCTGATTATTCTTTTAAATGGGGAAAGTAATTTATAATTTGTTTGAATCATAGACCAATCAATAACATGAGCCCGCTGATATTAGCTTTAGTTTGGTTTATACCCTCTCTAGTCATCCTTTTGTTGATCGGTTTGAAGATCTTTGACGAAAACCATAAAGTGGATTTCAGTAATTTTCCTGAGATAATATGGGATGTTCGTGGAGGTTTGTTTGTACTTTTACTCGTTTACATCGCTTTGAAGATCGAAAATACTGTAAAAGATTATTATAATGTCGGCATAAAAGCTACAGAATTTTTTTATCGGGTTGAAGGTGTTGAACATATAGTATTTTTACAGAATCATCTTGACCATTATTTGATAATTGAATCCTCATCTCTTTTCTATACTTTAGGTTTGTTCTATCTTGTTGTCTTTGCTCCCTTATTCTTTATGTTCAGAGGGGAGAGAGAGAATTTTAATCTATTTTCTAAGATGCTGATGGTTAATTATTTCTTTCTTATCCCTTCCTACTTTATACTACATGTAGTAGTAACTTCTTATTATGCTCCAGAAGTAGCTCCCTTACTGTATTCTAACGATCAGCAGCTGGCTCTTCTTCACATGATAAATAGATTGGATAACTGTTTTCCGAGCGGTCATATAAGCGTTTCTTTGACTATCACGTTTTTAGCACTGTTTAATGCGAAACTGAAGCGGTTGGGATACTTTGGAATTGTTTTCACCGCTTTGACTGGTGTAGTTATACTTTATATAGGTGTTCATTGGGCTTTGGATATACCTGCTGGTATCGCTCTAGGTGTATTTGCTTACTGGTCAGTTATCAGAGGGAAATGGGACTTTTTATTCGATCCAATAATGAACTTTTTTGAAGAGAAAACAGAGAAATTGGGTAAGTGATTTTATAAGTTTTCAGTAATCTCTGGCAGTATTTCTCCAGCCTTTCCCTGTAGGAATATGTCTGTAACATCATCTGTTATAGGTGTTTCCTTTAGATTGATCTCCACAACTTCAGCCCCATGATTTTTTGCCATCCTGGGAAGACTTGCAGCGGGTTGAACGATAGATGAGGTACCTATAACTAGTACAAGATCTGATTCTTGAGCATCTGTAATTGCTGAGTCTACATCTGTGGGATCTAACTGCTCACCAAAAAGGACCACATCGGGTCTTAATATATCTCCACAATCACACTTAGGTATTTCACCATCATTTATCACATCTAAAAATTCTGAAGTATCGTACTCATTATCACAGTATTCACAAACAAGCTTTGATAGAGTTCCATGAAGCTCTATTACGTTATCACTACCTGCTTTTTGGTGTAATCCGTCGATATTCTGGGTTATCACGGATTTGAGTCCATCTTCTTCTAAATCCACTAAAGAAAAGTATCCTTCATGAGGTTCTGCTTGAGAAGTCTCTTCGATCTGTAACTTGAAGAGTTCCCACGACCTTTCAGGATCTCTTCTATAGGAGCGGATATGAGCATATTTGGCCGGATCGTAATCTTCCCATAGACCGTTTTCGCCTCTAAAAGGTGCAACTCCACTCTCTACTGCCATCCCTGCCCCTGTTAGAACGGTTATGTTATCAGAATTTTCTATCATACTGCAGACCTTATCTATCTGATACATGGTTGATGATAAAATAGAAGAAAGGTTTTTTTATAGTTCTGATTTTATCTTATCTAGGTTCTTTTTTACTGTTTCATCTACATCATCGTGTAGGCTGTTTCCTACAGAATCCATGGTTACGAGGAACGGCCCCGCTTCTTTGACTCTGAACATCCAGAATGCTTCGGGGATCCCAAGTTCTTCAAGGAAATAAACGTCTTCAACTTTTTCGATTGCGTTAGCCATTAGAGCTCCTGCACCACCGGTATACTGACAGTATACACCACCGTTTCTTCCCAATGCTTCTAAAGTTCTATCAGCCATACCTCCTTTACCGATGATTATCTTAGTACCGAATCTGTCCATGAAGTCATCTTCAAAGATCTCCATCCTTATACTTGTGGTTGGACCGGCTGAAACTACTTTCCACACGCCATTCTCTTTATGTATCGCAGGTCCACAGTGGAACATTGCATACTTGGAAGGATCGAATGGGACTTCGTCATCATCCAGTTCCAGCAGTTTTTCATGTGCAGCATCTCTAGCAGTGAATAAAATACCGGTTATGTAGAATGCATCACCTACTCTAAGTTCAGCGACTTCCTCAGGATCGATGGGAGTTTCTATCACTTTCTTCATTCTACCACCTCAACATATCCTTCAGAAGTGATTTTCACTTTTGCCTGACGGTTCGCCCAACATTGTGGAAGGATTGCTACTGGGTACGAAGCAGGATGTCTGTGAGCGTATTCTATGTGTACATCTAGTACGGTCGTTTTTCCACCGACTCCCATCGGTCCTACTCCAAGATCATTGATCTTTTCTAACAGTTCTTCTTCTAGCTCAGCAATCCTTTCTTCAGGATGTCTTTCACCGACGGGTCTGAGAAGAGATTTTTTTGCTAACTCCATGGCTAAGTCTGCTCCACCACCTAGTCCTAGACCAATTATCGTTGGTGGACATGGCTTCCCAGCCATCTCTGCGACGTGGTCTAATACTATCTCTTTTACACCTTTCAATCCTCTTCCAGGAGTCATCATAGTTAGGTTACTCATGTTTTCACTGCCGCCACCTTTTGGGATCACATGGATAGTCACTTCATCTCCTTCCACAATATCCCAATGTATCGCCGGGATGAACCTTCCTGTATTATCATCACTATTTTTATCGTCGATAGGGTCTACAGCGTTTGGTCTTAATGGTACAGACTTTGTTGCTCTTTTAACAGCTTTATTGATCGCTTTTTTGACCATAGTCGGTTTTTCGAAGTCTTCTCCCAATTCAACAAAGAATGTCTGAGTACCTGTATCCTGGCAGATAGGTCTTGTTTCATCCTTGCCTACTTCAATATTTTCTAAAATAGCGTCCAACTGGACTTGTGCTCCCTCTTTTTCTTCTATTTCTCTAGCTTCTTCAAGAGCTTCCTGGGTTTCATCTGTAACTCTAGTAACAGCATTTTTAATTGCTTCTACTAAGCCGTCTTCAATTTTAGTTTGATTCATATCTATCCTTGGAATCGCTAATTAAGGGAAAGTAAAAAAAGGTTTCGTGAAATTGGAGTAATATATAATATTCAGATAGCTCCTATTTATATTTAGTATAATTACTTTAACGTTGTTGCTATCCTGGATAATAAAGTAAAATACTATATAGAGTATATAGGAAGTCAAAAAAACACCGAAAAAAAGCCAATTTTTCCAAAGGATTTATTAACAAGTTCCAACTTTCGTTCCATCTACATAAAAATAAACCTGTCAGGTAGTTTTATTATGAGAAGGATAAATAAAGATGTTTTGGTTATTGGCGGGGGAATATCTGGAGTTCAAGCAGCACTCGATATAGCGGACAAGGGATATGAAGTAGTCATTGTAGATAAGAAATCTAGTATTGGAGGGAACATGGTAAAGTTGGATAAGACTTTTCCGACAAATGACTGCTCTATCTGTATATCTGCTCCCAAGATGGTTGAGACTAGTAGACACGAGAACATTGACCTTTTAACGTATTCTGAAGTGAAGGATGTAAGTGGAAGCGCAGGCGGTTTTAACGTAAATGTCTGGAAGAGAACCAGGTACGTGGATCCGGAAGAATGTACTGGTTGTGGAGATTGTGCAGAAGCCTGTCCTGTTGAAGTTCCAAATGAATTTGATGAAGAACTCTCAAGCAGGAAAGCCATATACGTGGAATATCCACAATCCGTACCATTGAGCTACACGATAGATTATGATAACTGTGTTGGTTGTGGAGCTTGTGAAAGGGTCTGCGATGCAGAAGCCATACACTTCCTCGAAAAATCTGAAGATATCGAACTGAATGTTGGCAGCATCATAGTTGCCACTGGTTACCAGATGATGGAACCCGATGTCTGGAGAGAGGAATACGGTTATGGAAAATACGACAATGTATTGACTGCGATGGAATATGAAAGGTTATTATCATCATCTGGTCCAACAGAAGGTAAAATAATGAAACCTTCAGATGGTGAAGAACCGGACAGCGTAGCATGGATACAGTGTGTCGGTTCTAGATGTAAACAGAAGGGTATGCCCTATTGTTCAAGAGTATGCTGTATGTACGCTACGAAAGAGGCATCTATCACCATTGGCGATAATCCTGATATCGAGACTTCGATACATTACATGGATCTCCGAGCTTATGGTAAAGACTTCCAACAGTACTACGAGAAAGCTAAAGAGGATGGCGTGAATTATTATCGTGGAAGACCTTCACGAGTCTATAAAACAAAAGATGATAAACTGGCTATAGAATATGAAAACACAGAGACTGGCGAAGTAACGACCAATAAAGTGGATATGGTGGTCCTTTCATCTGCTATCGTACCTTCCGAGGGTAATGAAAAATTAGCAGATATTTTAGATATTGATCTGGATGAAAACGGATTCTTTGAATCCGAAGACATGCTTACAGCACCGATGGATTCCACAAGAGAAGGTATATATCTGGCAGGGTGTTCTCAGTCACCTAAAGACATACCTGACAGTGTAGCTCAGGCCTCAGGTGCAGCAGCAAGAGCACTTCAACCATTGAAGGGCAGAGAAAGAAAAGGCAAATCTGAGAAGAAGCCTGAAAGAGATGTTTCCAAAGAGGAACCGAGAATAGGCGTGTTTGTATGTCACTGTGGTAAGAATATAGCCAATTATGTTAATATAGATGGTGTGAAGGAAAGCGTAGAAGATATACCTGAAGTCAAATACGTTGACGATCAAATGTTCGCTTGTTCTGAAGATGCACAGAAGGAGATAAGAGAAGCTATCGAAGAAAATGATTTGAACCGGATAGTTGTATCAGCTTGTTCACCTAGAACTCACGCAGAACTATTTCAGGATACTATGCAAGAGGCAGGTTTGAATAAGTACCTATTTGAGATGGCCAATATAAGAAATCAGTGCAGTTGGGTTCACAGCGATGAACCAGAAAAGGCAACTGAGAAGTCTAAACATCTGACAAAGATGGCCATCGCTAAAGCTAAAAGATTAGCAGCCCTTCAGGAACACGAGATTGATGTTGGAGATAGAACCTTAATCATCGGTGGTGGAGCAGCAGGAATGAAAACAGCGCTGAGTTTAGCGGATACAGGTCAAAAAGTTACACTTGTAGAAAAAGAAGATAAGTTGGGTGGAAAACTGAACAGGTTGAATACATTGTTCCCAACGGATATCGATGCAGGGAAATTGGCTAAAGAGTTATCCCACGAAGTTGAAGAAAATGAAAATATAACTGTAAAAACATCAACTGAGGTTAAAGATATTGATGGTTACATCGGTAATTATGAAATCAAATTTAACGATGGAGAAGAGATAGAAACTGATACCATCATATTGACAACTGGATTTAAAGAGATCGATCCAGACAGCTTTTATGATTATGATAAGACCGATAAGATAATGACTCAGTTGGAGCTGGACGAAGCTTTAGCCAATGATGAGTTGGACGATCCTGAGAATGTAGTATTCATCAACTGTGTTGGTGCCATGGAAGAAGAAAGACCATGGTGCTGCCGTGTAGGATGTGGAAACTCATTGAAGAACGCCAAAGCTGTGCGTGAAAAGTATCCTAATTCCAATGTATATATAATGTACAAAGATATGAGAGTCTTCGGTAAGGGAGAAGAAGAATATTACATGGATGTACAGGAAAAAGATGGTGTAGTGTTCCTAAGATATTCTACTGAGAACAAACCTGATGTTAAATTAGGTGAAGACAATATAAATGTAAAAGTTCACGACAATCTTCTTGACGATGATGTGGATATAGATGCTGATTACATCGTACTTGCTATGGAATTAGAAGGAGATTCAAGTGCTGAAAAGTTGAAGAAGATGCTGAAAGTATCATCCGATCCTTCTGGATTCTATATGGAAGCTCACGCTAAATTGAGACCGTTAGAATTCCCAGCAGAGGGTGTATACTTAGCAGGTGGAGCTCATTATCCGAAGAATATCTCGGATACATTATCGCAGGCAGACGGAGCAGCTTCAAAAGCAGCGGTACCTATGATGCGTGGTTACACAAGCAGTGAAGGTATCATCGCAGAGATAAATGAAGATATCTGCAGTGGCTGTAAGATGTGCATATCAGTATGTCCTTACGGTGCCATCGATTATAATGAAGAAGATGAGATAGCTGAGGTCACTGATGTGCTCTGTAAAGGATGCGGTTCATGTGCAAGTGTTTGTCCATCCGGAGCGATCAAGCAGAAAGGTTATGAGGATGACCAGATATCCTCTATGATAAGGGCCGCATTAATGGACGAGGTGGTATGATGAGTGAAGAATTCGAGCCAAAGATCATGGCATTTTTATGCAACTGGTGCAGTTACGCAGGTGCAGACTTAGCTGGGGTTAGCAGAGAACAGTATCCCCCTAATATATTGAATATCAAAGTTATGTGTTCTTCTAGAGTGTCTCCCGAGCACGTTTTCGAATCGTTCGAAGACGGTGCAGATGGAGTACTGATAGCAGGATGTCATCCTGGGGACTGTCATTATATCGATGGTAACTACAAAACGATAAGGAAGACAGACCTTCTCTGGAAGATGTTAGAAGATTTCGGTATCGAACCTAAAAGATTGAGATTGGAATGGATATCTTCAGCTGAAGGTGGTAAATTTGCTGAAGTTATGAGAGATATGACAGAAGACATACGGGAGCTAGGTCCACTCGACATGAACGGTCATTCCTCAAAGGAGGTAGAAGAATGAGTAAGAAGACGATAGGATTCTACTGGTGCGCATCTTGCGGTGGGTGTGAAGTAAGTGTTTTGGATATCGATGAGATGATCTTAGATGTGGTCGAGCAGGCCGATATCAAATTCTGGCCCTGCGCCATGGATCCGAAGTACGAAGATGTTGAGGCCATGGATGACAATGAATTCGATTATATGTTCATAAATGGATCGATAAGATCTGAAGAGAACGAAGAGATGGCCAAACTGCTTAGAAAGAAATCGAAAAACGTTGTAGCCTATGGTTCATGTTCAAGTATAGGTGGATTATTCGGTCTTGGAAATCTTCACAGCAGTCAGGAACTGTTGGATAAAGGATACAATACTAGGTCGACAGATGAAGGACCGATGCCTCAAAAGATGAGTAAAGTTGAGGAAGGAGAATTGGAACTTCCAGAACTTACTGCACATGTGAGTCCATTGGATGATGTTATAGAAGTTGATTATTACTTACCTGGCTGTCCACCATTACCGGTGCAGCTTGAGAAAGCATTTCCGGCATTATTAGATGATGATACTGAAGTTGGGAAATACGACTTAATCTCAGAAAAAAGTGTATGCGATGAATGTCCGATGGAGAGGGAAGAGAAAAAGATAGAGAAATTGGTCCCTATTCAGGAAAAGATGGACATCGATCCAGACGAGTGTTTGCTGGATCAAGGCGTTTTGTGCATGGGTCCAGCCACAGCAGGTATGTGTGAAGCAGCCTGCCCGTCGGTGGGACATCCATGTATAGGATGTAACGGACCTACAAGAGAAGTTGCAGACCAGGGTGGAAGGATGGCTTCTGCATTGGCTTCCGTAATCGCTATAGAGGGCGAGGAAAGGAAGACAGAGGAAGAGATCAGAGATGCTATGGATAGTGTGAGAGATCCGACAGGATCCTTCTACAGGTTCAGTCTTCCAAGTAGCATTCTGAAATACAAAAGAGGTGATACTGATGAGTGAGAAAAAGAAAATTTCAATAGATCCTATTACAAGATTAGAAGGTCATGGGAAGATAGAGATATTTTTAGATGATGATAAAGAAGTGGAGAATGCGTATCTTCAGGTACCTGAATTCAAAGGGTTTGAAAAGTTCTGCCAGGAAAGAAGAGCAGAGGACATGCCTACCATAACCAGCAGGATATGTGGTGTTTGTCCTGTAGCTCATCATCTTGCTTCAGCTAAGGCTTTAGATGCCGCTTATGATGTTGAACCACCCGAACCTGCTAGGAAGCTGAGGGAATTGTTCTATAATGGTTATATCTATGCTGATCATCTTTTACATTTCTACTATCTAGCGAGTCCAGATTTCCTTGTGGGTACAGAAGCTCCAAAGGAAGCAAGGAACATATTAGGTATAATTGAAGAAGTTGGTTTGGATATCGGAAAGAAAGTTATCAAACAGAGAGGTAAAGGTCAGAAGATAATACGCATGCTAGGTGGAAAAGCAGTCCACCCAAGTTTCGCTGTTCCTGGTGGTGTAATAAAATCGCTGAGTCCAGAGGAAAGACAGGAACTGATCGAAATGTCTGAAGATATGGTCGAATTTGCAGAGTTTACACTAGACCTGTTCAAAGATAAAGTTTTGACAGAATTTGAAACAGAGATAAAGGAGGATAGATTGGAAACCTACAGCATGGGATTGACAGAAGATGGAAAACTTAGCCATACTGGTGGAGTTGTAAATGTAGTGTCACCAGATGGAGACGATTTTGCACAGTTCTCAGATGCAGATTACCTTGACGTTATCAGAGAGCACAAAGAATCCTGGAGCTATATGAAATTCCCATATCTTAAAGATATAGGATGGAATGGATTTGTCGATGGAAAAGATTCTGGGGTTTATCGTGTTGGTCCATTGGGCAGGATAAACGCTTCTGAAGGCATGAAGACCGAAAAGGCTCAGAAAGAATTCGAAGAGATGTTCGATACCCTTGGATATCCAGTACACTCAACGCTCGCATATCACTGGGCAAGATTGATAGAAGTTCTTCAAGCAGCTGAATTGATCCAGGAGTTAGCTCACGATGAAGACCTTGAAAGCGATAATATAAGAAATGAAGTCGGAGAACCTGGAAAAGGCGTTGGTATTGTTGAAGCAGCGAGAGGAACACTGATACACGATTATGAATTGGATGAAGACGGATTGATGAAAGATATGAATCTTATAGTGGCTACAACTCACAATGCAGCTCCTATCTCAATGAGTGTTAGAGATGCTGCTAAAAAGTACGTTGATGCTGGAGATATACAGCCGGGTATGTTGAATAGTGTTGAAAGAGCATTCAGAGCCTACGATCCTTGTTTGGCTTGCGCTACACATTCTGCCATGGGTGACACACCTTTGAAAGTGAATATCTACGATTCAAAAGGAGAGAAATACAAAGAGGTAAGTCAAGGTCTTGGAGGTGAGGAGTGATGAAGGTCGAAAGAAAGACCAAGTTCTTGGATAAGGTAGAAGAGTTATCCGGTGAATCAGTTAACGCTTGCATAAGTTGTGGAACTTGTTCAGCTGGTTGTCCATTTGTCGAAGAGATGGATATCTTACCTGAAAGAGTTTTCAAATATGCCGTACTCGGTCAGAAAGAAAAGATCCTCGAACACAACACCATGTGGATCTGTGCAGCATGCTTCCAGTGCAGTGTTAGATGCCCGAGGGATATAGATATCGCAAAGATAATGGAAGCGATAAGATTGACCGTTTTAAGAGATGATATTGATGCGGTAAATGTTGATGAGATCGATAATATGGAAGAACTACCTCAACTTGCAGTGGTAGGCTGCTTCAGGAAGGAGACGGGGTGATAAGATGGGAGAAGGTTACCTGTATTATCCCGGATGTACCTTGAAAACGAAGGCAAGCGATTATGAAGACAGTGCTATGAAAGTTATGGAGGCCCTGGGCAAACCATTAGTTGAGATGGATGATTGGTACTGCTGCGGTGCAGTTCAGTCTTTAGCTACAGATGATATAATGCATCAGATAGCACCGATAAGGACCATGTGCTGTGCTCAAGAACAGGGTGAAGACACGATAGTTACATTATGTGATATGTGCTACAGCGTACTGAAGCAGGCCAATGAGAGGATGAAGGAGAACGAGGATGACTTGGAGACCATGAATGAATTTCTGACTGAAGATCCAGATTATGAATTGGGAGTTGAGGTTTATCATATTTTACAGATATTATCTGACATGAAAGGAGAGATCGAGAAAGCAATAAAGAACCCATTAGATGGATTGAAAGTGGCATCATATTACGGATGTATGCTTCTAAGACCTGATGAAGTGGCTATAGATGATGGTGAAGATCCTTCCATAATGGAACATATATTGGAATTGACCGGTGTTGAATTGATAGAAAACGAAAAGAGAACGGAATGTTGTGGTTCCTATCATACTGTAAACAGGTCCGATATAGTAGAGAAGAGAGTCGAAGAGATAGTGTCTCACGCCAAAGAAGACGGTGCTGAGGCCATCGCTTTGTCTTGTCCTCTGTGTCAGTTCAATCTTGACTTTCATCAACGGGCGACTGAGTTCGATCTGCCTGTGTTTTACTTTACAGAACTCCTGGCTTTAGCCATGGGTTTAGAGCCGGAGATGAAGAAACATAAAATTGATCCTAAATCCCTTTTGGAAAAAAAGGAGATCATGGAGTGAGAGTATATGAATGAAAATGAAGAGAAAGATAATGAAGAACAAGAAATGATCGAGATATTTGTCATGGGCAAACGTTACAAGGTACCCAAGGGCCTCACCATTATGACCGCACTCGAATATGCAGGTTACAAGTTTGTTAGAGGATGTGGTTGTAGAGGAGGTTTCTGTGGTGCTTGTTCTACAGTGTTCAGAACAGAAGATGAGTACAAGCTGAAGATGGATTTAGCCTGTCAAACAGCGGTTGAAGACGGGATGTTTCTGGTGCAGTTACCGTTCGTCCCAGCTGTTAGAGAAGAGTTCGATATTGAGGAAGTAGATCCAGAAGAACATGATAACGTGATGCTGGATTACTATCCTGAGATAGCTAGATGTGTTTCATGTAACACATGTACAAAATCTTGTCCTCAGGATATCGAAGTGATGGATTATGTACAAGCAGCTCTACGTGGAGATATCGAAAGATGTGCTGATCTGTCTTTCGATTGTATCCAATGTGGTCTCTGTTCTATAAGGTGTCCTGCTGATATCAAGCATTATCATCTTGCACAATTGGCAAGAAGGATCACTGGAAGATACATCGATGAGAATAGTGAAGATCTTGAGAAACGTGTTAAAGAGATAGAAGAAGGAAAGTACGATGAGGAGTTGCAGAGGATGATAGATATGGAACTTGAAGAATTAAAGGAAACTTATGATACAAGAGATATCAAGGAGGAGGGATAAAGATGTCGAGCGGATATCCTGATTATATGGACGAATCGATCAAGAAAGTTGAAGAGACTCGTGCGGAAAGAGTAGATAAGACACCTGAAAGGATGAGTCCTGAACAAGCCGATGAGGTATTGAATAATTTTCATCCGGATTACAAAGAAGAAGGTAAGGACGAACTGAAGATAGGTCCTAGTAAAGGTAAAAAAGTACCCACAGAGCTTTCAAAGTTATTGAGAGCCCACAGCGTGATCGATCCTTCTGAGATCGATCTTACCCAGATAGATTATGACGTAGATGTCTTGATAATCGGTGGAGGTGGAGCAGGTACTGTCGCAGCTTTATGGTCAATTTATGAAGGTATTGACCCTGAAGATATACTCATCTCCACGAAGCTAAGGCACGGTGATTCCAATAGTATGATGGCACAGGGTGGTATCCAAGCTGCTGATAAGGAAGATGATTCACCTGTAAAACATTACCTTGATGCGATAGGTGGAGGACATTTCACCAACAAACGTGAACTCGTAAAGGCACTGACGATGGACGCGCCCAAGATAATAGACTGGCATGAAGAATTGGGTATAATGTACGATAGAGAAGAAGACGGTGAGTTCGTTGAGCTGCCTGGTGGGGGGACCTCAAGATACAGGTTGCATTCCGCCGGTGATTATACAGGAATGGAGTTGATGAGAGTTATCAGAGACGAGGCTAGGAATTATGATATACCTGTTTTAGAGTTCACACCTGCAGTCGAACTTATAAAAGATGATAAAGGGCAGGTTGCCGGTGCGTTATTGATGAACCTTGAGACCAATGAATACTACGTGGTAAGGGCTAAATCTACAGTCATGGCTACGGGTGGATTTGGCAGATTACATATCCAAGCATTCCCAACAACTAACCATTATGGTGCTACTGGAGACGGACTTATCATGGGTTACAGGGCAGGAGTACCTATCCGGGATCTTGACAGTGTTCAGTATCATCCAACTGGCGCAGCATTCCCTGATCAGATAGTCGGTTTGCTCGTAACTGAAAAAGTTAGAAGTCTAGGAGCGCAGCCTGTAAACGCAGATGGAGAGTTATTCGTGAATCCATTAGAACCAAGAGATATCGAGGCTGCTTCGATAATCCGAGAATGTAAGGGAAGAGAAAACGGTGTTACCACTCCAACAGGAATGCAGGGTGTATGGTTGGACTCACCATTGATAGAGGAGAAATCAGGTGAAGGAACCATAGAAGATAATCTTCCAGCTATGGTAAGACAGTACGAAAGATTTGGTATAGATATAACAAAGAAACCGATACTGGTTTACCCGACACTACACTATCAAAATGGTGGTCTCATGATCAATAAAGATGGTTCTACACCTGTAAAAGGATTGTTCGCAGGTGGAGAAGTCGAAGGGGGAGTCCACGGAAAGAACAGATTGATGGGTAATTCACTCTTGGACTACAACGTCTTCGGTAGAAGGGCAGGAATCACCGCTGCAAACCATGCGAAAAAAGCTTCCATTGGTGAGTTAACACTCGATCACATATCGAATTATGAAAGAGACTTAGAAAATGCAGGCATCAAGACTGACAGGAAATCACCTCTGTTACTCCCAGAATATAGAGGAGAAAAAGTGTTGGCACGTCACCTTGATGTAGAGGTAACTCTATAGAAGGTGTAAGAGAATGACTGGAAGCAAAGGGAAAGTAGAGGTAAACGAAGACTATTGTAAAGGATGCAATCTCTGTATTGAGTTCTGTCCGAGGGGTGCATTAGAACCTGCTGAAGAGCTCAACAAAAAGGGTATACACCCTCCTGTAGAAGTTGAAGATAGATGTAACGCCTGTAGACTCTGTGAGTTGATATGCCCAGATTTCGCTATCACGATTGAAGAAGAGGGGTAATAAATATGGACAATGAAATAGAAAAGGCAAAGAAGGTATTAGGAAAAGGTACGCAGTTCATTCATGGCGATAATGCAGTTGCTTATGGTGCTTTACTAGCTGGATGCAGATTCTTCGGTGGATATCCGATCACTCCAGCATCTGAGATAGCTGAGAAGATGTCTGAACTTCTACCCAAAGTAGGTGGAAAGTACATTCAGATGGAAGATGAGTTAGGAAGTATCGCTTCTGTTATCGGTTCTTCATGGGCTGGAGCTAAAGCGATGACAGCTACATCTGGTCCTGGTTTTTCACTGATGCAGGAAAATATCGGTTTTGCTCATATGAGTGAGACACCTTTGGTTCTTGCAAACGTTCAGAGATCAGGTCCTTCAACGGGTCAGCCAACTCTTGGGGCTGAAGGAGATATAATGCAGGCTCAGTACGGCAGTCACGGTGATTTTTCAGTTATAGCTCTCTCACCAAATAATATTCAAGAGACACTTGATTTTACCATTAGAGCTTTCAGCCTAGCAGAAGAGTACAGGACCCCAGTAATGGTCATGTTGAGTGCTGATCTAGGTCACATGAGAGAGATGGTCAAAATTCCTGAAGATTTTGAAGTATTCAATCGGAAGGAACCTAAAGTCCCACCTGAAGAATACGTTCCTTTCAGTAAAGGTCAGTATGGGAAAGAAAAGGTACCTGAATTTGGTGTGTTTGGAAAAGGATATCACACGTATGTGACAGGGTTGACTCATGATGAATCTGGTTTCCCGGCAACCGATGACCAGGAAGATCACGACAGGTTGATAAGAAGGCAGGTCGAAAAGATACTAGATGATCGAAAAGAACTGACCGATATCGAGAAAAGGAATCTCGATGATGCAGATGTAGCTCTTGTTTCCTATGGTATAGCTAGTCGAAGTGCGTTAGGTGCTATGCATCTGGGACGAGATAAAGGTATCAAAGTAGGTTACTTCAGGATGAAGACATTATGGCCTTTCCCTGTCGAAGAGATCGAGAAGTTATCCAAAAACGTGGATAAGATAGTCGTTGTAGAGATGAACCTTGGACAGATGTATCACAAAGTTAAGGAACATGCAGATTGCGAAGTCGCTCTTGCCGATAAGATAGGTGGAGAGGTACATTCACCTGAAGAGATTTTGAAGGAGGTCTAAATATGGCAGAACATAATGAAGAAGTCACCATGATTAACGCTGCTAAACTCAGAGATAAGTATCTCAGAGATGAGATGATGCCCACGATATTTTGTACAGGATGCGGTATAGGCAATATTCTAGATTATACGCTCTGGGCTATAGAGAAAGAAGGCCTGGATATGGATAAAACAGTATTCCTTTCAGGTATAGGCTGCTCATCACGTGTTCCGGGTTATGTTGATGTTGATTCATTACATACCACCCATGGAAGAGCATTGGCCTTTGCTACTGGTGTAAAGATAACTAACCCTGAGTTAAACGTCATCGTATTCACAGGTGATGGTGACTGCATGGGCATAGGTGGAAATCATTTCATACATGCAGCTAGAAGGAACATAGATATGACTGTTATAGCTGTCAATAATTACATTTATGGTATGACCGGTGGTCAGGTAGCTCCTACTACGCCCGAAGGTAAATATGCTTCAACAGCACCGTATGGTAACATCGAACCACCTTTTGATATGAGTCAGATGGCTGAGTCATCAGGTGCTACATATGTTGCAAGGTGGACAATAAATAAACCAACACAACCGATAAACTCGATCAGAGAAGGTCTTAGGAACAAAGGTTTGAGTTTTATCGAGATGCTTTCACCATGTACAACTGCCTATGCTAGACATAATAAAGTGGGCGATATCGATGATTTCTGGGAATGGTATGATAACAACACCGTGTTGAAAGAAGATTACGAGATGATCGAAAAGTACGGGAGTGAAGAAGAGAAAGAAGAGATTAAAGATAAAATAAAAGTCGGTGTTTTACATCACGAGGAAAAAGAACCGCTCAGTAAAAAGATACAGAGACTCATCGAGGAGGTGCAAGTATGAGAAAAGATATCAGATTATGTGGAAAAGGTGGGCAGGGAATAATGCTTTCAGGTTATATTCTAGGGAAGGCTGCTAGTGTTTACCACGACTATAACGCTGTTCAGATGCAGAGCTATGGTCCCGAAGCTAGAGGTGGTGCGGCAAGGTCTGAAGTGATAATCTCAGATGAGGAGATTGGCTACTGCGGTCTGTATGAAGCGGATTACATGATGGTCATGTCCCAGGAAGCGTATGATAAGTACAACTATGATCTGCACGATGAATCTGTTCTGGTAACTGACCCTGATTTGATTAAGGATGTAGAGCAGAGTGATCCTATAGGTATAAGTGGTACAGCAATAGCAGAAGAACTAGGAAATAAGATCGTAGCGAATATAGTTATGCTGGGCGCATTCAATAGAGCAGGAGAGATAGTACCTCAGGATGCTTTAGAAAAATCAGTGAAGGACAGTGTGCCGAGTAAATTCAGAGAGTTGAACATGAAGGCACTGCAGAGAGGAATCGATGCTGTGGAAGAATACCTCTAAAAACGTGGGGAAGTGTTTTTCTCTAAAATATCATCTATCAAACCCTTTAATTTTTCATCTTCTAACTCATCTTTTAGTTTTTTAAGAGCAATTTCACTCATCTCATCGTTCAGTCTTACAAAGGCTTCTAACGCTGTTTCACGAATACTGAAATTGTCGTCGGTTTTTACTATATTTTTCAGTGGTTTTACAGCGGTTTTGGAGCCCAAGTATCCTAATGATTTGATGGCTGTGAATCTCAGCTCAGGATTTGAATCGTGCAGGTATGATTTAAGATAATGTATAGATTCATCTCCTCCAAAGAATCCTAAAAATTCTAAAATCCTTATCTTTGTTTTGATAAGTCCTGAATCAAGTTTTTCTTTAAACTTATTTGGGATTGAATTATCTAATATTTCAGAGAGGGATCTAGAAGCTTCTTTCCTCATGTCGAATTCATCGTTATGCAGAACTATGTCCATCAAAAACTCAGCTGCCTTCTTTTCTCCTATCGCACCTAACGCCCAGATCGAATTTTCTTTTACCTCTTTACTATCATCAGTTTTAATGATATTTTTTAGCTCTCCTACAGCTCGGTCATCGCTTACCAAACCAAGGGACCAGGCTGCTGAACTTCTAACGATCTTGTTCTTGTCTGTTAATGCATTCAATAAATCTAGAGTAGATCTTTCATCGCTGATCATACCCAAGGCACGGACGGCCTGTATCCGTACCCAGCTGTTTTTATCATGAGTTAAATCTTCTATTTTTTGGATCGATTCATTATCGCCGATCCTCCCTAACGCCCACGCACACGTTCCTCTGACCCAAGGATTTTCATCATCTAGACAGGATACTAATTCTGATGATGTTTCATCTGCTCTAAGTTTCCCTAAAG
Organism: Thermoplasmata archaeon; assembly: GCA_046538435.1. Taxonomy (GTDB): domain Archaea; phylum Thermoplasmatota; class Thermoplasmata; order Halarchaeoplasmatales; family Halarchaeoplasmataceae; genus CAYSTL01. Next base: position 31,763 of record JBKHIX010000004.1, read on the forward strand.
CCCAAGCACTCATCCATCTAACGAGGTCTTTCTCATCGTGCAATCCTTTCTTAGCGATGTCTAATGCGGCACTTTTTTCGTTAATATCACCTAAGATTTCTGCCACCTTGATTCTTACCCCCTCATTTTTATCTGATAGACTTGATATCAGATCATCTACAGCCATATCATTTTTTATCGTCCCTAGAGCTTCTACTGTATAGGATCGTACCTCTTCATCCCCTTCACTCATTAGGTTATGTAAAAGCTCATTAAAATTTGAGATATTGCTATTTTTTGAATTTTCGTTCATATCGAGTCCCCCTTCCTTTATTAGTTGTTTGTAAACATGAGATGTGACCTCCTCACCCACCTAATCAAAGATTAGGAAGGTGCTTCCATCCCTTCATCCGTATCTGCTGGAATTCTCAAAAGAATTCCATCGATAGCAGGAATTTGATTCCTGCATACCATCTGGGTTTTGGATTACCGATGGAAGCTTGCAGGACTCTCCTGCAAGGGTGGAACGTCCACCTATTTTGTGGTTACTACCTACCTCGCCGACTTGATATACAGAGGTCGAGTCAATGGTAGTAGTTTCAAGGGTACGGTCACTGTACCCACGATGTCAGAAGAGGCTTTCTTCGTTCAGGAAGGGTATTCATTCCTCCCTATCCTAAAGCCTTCCACCAGATTGGAAGACTCGGAGCTTTCCGACATCCCGTTATACAAACATTCTTCCTCGAATATATATATATTTATCCAATTCATCACCCATCTATCCGCAGTGTGCTCGGGAAAATTTCTATTTTCCCGGCATCGAATGATTACTGCGTATTCATGTAGATAACGAGGATTAAGAGGAAGACAATCCTCGCTAAATCACAGATTTAGGAAGGTGACTTCTTGGGCAAAGATTTAATTCTATTAAAGTTTTCTAAAATCCTATAAGATGAATGAACTACCTATTGTCATCGTTATTAAAAATATAAAAAGTGAAATAGAAGTCATTATACCGAGGTTATATTTGAATTCAGTGATATCTATCTTATGTTTAATGCCCGTGATAAAATAGGTCATAACTATGCTTATTAGAAATAAATATAGTCCTAGAGAGAATGAGAAAAGATTAGGTTGAACCATTTGGACTGAAGAGATGTTCGTAAATACCTCTTCTAACAGGAAATATAAAACAGAAACTACGCCCATAATTAAAGGTGCAAAAAACAAGGTAGTTGCTCTCATCATCTCCACACTTTGGGAGATTTCATTTTTCAATTCTTTGTCCATCTTATGCATATCTTGGATAAAATTTGCTATCTGGATTATTGTTTGCCCCGCCTTTTCAGGATCCTTTTTGGTGACTTCCACTATAGTCCGCATAGATGCTTTTATTAAGTTTGATGGATGCTCAGTTAAGAGACCTTCTTCGTCGAAAAGTATTCTTTTGAGTGAACTGTTTTTTATCTGTATATTGTATGATATGTTTCTGAACAACTCACCGATAGTTGAATTTTTCATAGTTTCACTCGTCTTCTGAATAGCACGTTCGATAGAATCTCCTTCTGCCACTCTGCTTCCAATTTGGAATAAAACATCTGGAAATTCTTTCTCCATCTCTAATATCCTCTTTTTCTTCTTCCTTTCTTTTATTGACGTGCTTATTGAATAAAACGAAAATGGGAACACTACAGTTGCGAGTAAGAATAGAGGAGTCATGGTCGGTAGAAATGGTTTAAGAATAAAAGTGATAAACAATAGTGCGAATCCGATTATCACTGAAAGAAGAGCTTTTTCCCTACAATCATCCTTTGTAGATATTTTGGGCGGTGTTGTAGTGCCTGGTCTATCACCGAGAATTTTGTATGAAAATAGAAAGGCACCTAGAGGTGCAGCGATATCCATAACAAGAAATACAAGAGAAAAAGTCAGAGGAGAACTCTGAACTGTTTGAGAATTTATACTTTTAACATCCAGCACTCCCAAAGACATCATAGGGAGCATCGCACCAATGATCATGGGTAAAAGAATACCTATAGAAAATAAGATTGTAGTGGGAGTTTTAAGGGAATTGATATATTTCTGTACTTTTTGTTTGGTCCCATCGATGATCAGTTTATTAGCACGTTCTAAAGAAATTGTAAAGCTATCGTGACTTTTTTCTAGAGTGGCGGACCTTACAGCGTACAAAGCTCTTTTTAGATTCTCATTCCATTCTCCCCATTTCAACGCAAAGTCCATGAAAGAATCTTCTATAGTTGCTTTTTCCCTCACATAAACCCGCCATATAACATTGTTTAGACTTTTTTTCATCGGTTCCTCGACATTATTTGCTGCAAATATTAAGGCGCGGTTCAAAGAAGGGTTAACTCGTAGAGACATAGTCATATAGTTGATGATATTTGGGGCTTTACCGATACTTTCTGCTTTGAGACGCTTCTCTAAAATCTCGGGATAATTAGCAGCGATCCAGAGCACAGTCAATGGAGCTGTAATCAATATCGGTATGCTGTAGGTTAATAGAGAAAATATGGTGAGTTTTAAGTAATAATAACAGAATCCGATTCCGAATAAAGAGATGAAGAAAGTGATAAGTGAAAGAAATATAGAAAAATGTAATACTTCATCATAGGTCAGATCCATATCAGTGAAGAAAACTGCATTCTTAAAATTTTCATGAAAATGAGTTTTTTTTGCTCTTTCGAATTCTTTTTTTTTCTTTTTTGTTAGGTTTTTTTGTTTTCTGTATTTCTTTGAATCTGATCCGTACAGGAGCTCATATTCTTTTAGATTTGTTTTTTCCTTGTTAAATTCATTCTGTTTTGAAAGGTACTTTTCTTTTCTTTTTTCCTCCCGCTCTTGAATATGAGAATCATCAAGACCTATCATCTCGTTGCTCTTTTTACAAAGACGCTCATATAGTCTACTCATATTTCATCCTCTTGTCATACCAGTTATTCCATTCAGAAAGTATTGTAGAATAGTCATCTTTGAATTTCGATATCAGGTTCCAGAATTTATCATTAGCTGAAGCCACCCGTGATGGATTCAGCAGTGTAGGATCGTTTTTTTTTATTGAAACCTCTACCATCTTTTTCTTTATTTTACCTCTAGTCTTTATATTTTCAACTGCTTTTCTGTACGATAGTCCCCATAATTTTGCGATCTCACCTATCTTTTTAGAGTTCCGTTTGAAATGATCGGTGGGTTGAAATTCCTTGTTAAAGTTCATCACATCTTCGAACTGCTGATCAGTGTATTCTGAGATATGAGTCAGTCTTCTTTCTGTTTTCTGGCCACCACCAGGTCGAATTATACCAGTTATGATAACAAAGTCAGTTGCACTGAAGCTTTCTTTAGGGATGTTCATATCATGAACCACTCTTTCGTATACTGAGTTGGGGGTGTTTCCATGTATAGTTCCTAGTACTGAACTTCCCGCTGTTCCAGACCTCATAGCTTCGTACAGAGTCTTCGTTTCTTTCCCTCTTACTTCACCTAAAACTAGGGCTGATTCGCCCATCCTCAATGAAACTTTAAGGGCATCGTCAGTATTCAGATCGTTTTTGTTTTCATTGGTGTTAACGGTCATACTCTGTATGTTATATCCTTCTTCCTGCATATGCGATATCGGTAATTCATTGGTATCTTCTATGGTCAGTATCCTCTGTGATTTGGGGAACTCCATCATCAAAGCTCCGAGTAAAGTAGTCTTTCCAGCGCCTCTGCTCCCTGCTATGAGAAGAGTGCTGTCCCCATCAACTAAAAATGAAAGCAGACCTGCTGCAAGTGGTGTTAAACTCCCCGCTCTGATGAGTCTAGGAAGAGTCCATGGGATGTCCATTCTTTTTCTTAGTGCTATCGCAGTCCCTTCTTTACTTAATGGTGATCCTATCGCTGTAACTCTTGTATTGTATTCTTTTAGATTTGATTCAATTATGGGATTAGCTTCTGAGAAAGGTTTTCCACTCTCTAGTCGGAACCGTGAAATTATATTATCGATATCGGCTTTTGAAAGGAATATATTGGTCTTACATTTTTTACTTAAACCCTTGATATTGGTCATATTCAGATAAACGTTGTTAGAGTGGGCGGGAGCGTCGATGAATATGTCTTCTACTCTATCATCTAGAAGCAGTGTTTCCATAATCCCATAACCTGAAGTATATTTTTTGAGATATCTAACAATTTCCTCAGTTTTGCAAATCTTTTCTTTTCTGTCATCACCCAATTCAACTTCTAAATTATTACTGAGATCTCTGATTATCTTCTTTCCTTTATTCGTTATATATTTTTTAATCTGTTTCTGGTCACTGAGATCCACATCTCTTGGACATTTTTTTAAGAGAGATTTCTTGGTCAAACTGATCAACTTGATCATGTCTTGGTCAAGCTCGTATTCTGAAAGAATAATGTGATAAAGGTCTTCAGTTTCCTCTAAAAGGTTGTAAAGGACCACATCACACCCGTTCAGAGTGTATTTTTTGATCTTCTTGGAATCCTTGGGTATCGACATGTCCAGCCATGTGTTTGAAAAATCAGGTTTTATCTCTTTATTGTTATTCATTATCTTTTTGATGCCCCTCTTTATTCTTTTTGTATTTACCTTTTGAAGTTCACTTGAATTTGGATTAATGATGAATCGGTCCTCCACAATGCCAAAACCGTTAGTTAGAACCATTTTTCTTAACTGAGATACTTTTCTTATTAAAATCTCGAAATCAGCATCAAGCTCATCTATGCAATCTCTACAACCATTTTTTCTATCTTTCTTCTTTAATGAGTTTTGAAGACTACTGAATAGATCAGCTGGATCTTTTAAGATGGTTTCTCTTAGATCGAAAAATAAATCGTTTGGATTCAATTCACATTCTTTACATTCATCTTTTATTGGCTCTCTTTCGGTGAAATTATCTAAATCATCAACGATATTTGTTAAAAGTTTGAGCAGTTCGACCCCTTCATTTTGATACTTCTTCTCCAGGAAATCTTTGAAAACTATAGAATCGATATTGTATTCATCTTGAAGAGCTTTGATGATATTTGACAGACAATCTTCGAATGAGAAGGAGCTTTCGCAGTTCCTACATTCAAATATTATCTTTCTATGTCCTTCTGTGCTTTTAGTGCTGTATTTACAGCTTTTTCTGTTACCTTCCATGCCAACACGGGTGTGTGTACCTGTTTTTCATTTAAATATTTTTCTTTTTTCATAGACTGATAAATCCTAAATATAGTAAAAAAGTTATAATCGTAAATCTCGCAGTTGCAGATAAGGTAATAGTCAGCCAGGTCTTTTTCCAATTTAGAGATAAAAGACGGCCGACCATCGTCATAACCATGGGTCCAGTCCCGTAGACTGGAACGAACATCAACCAAAATATGGTGACAAATTCTACTTCTCTAGCCAACTCGTGTTTTTCAATAGCATTTTCAGCCTTCTTTCTTATCCAACGCATAAATCTTCCGAACAACGGTATTTTTTCTAACAGGTCATAATTTAGACTGACTATCAAAGAGCTTTCAGTAGAGATAAAAATCAATAGTAGAACCAGCCAAACGGGAGGTAAACCGGTGGATAACCCTACGATAGGTGATGTGATCCATCCAACTCCTACGGCGAAATAAAAGGAGGAAACGACACCAGAGACCGGGATATAGATATTAGGACCCAAAAGGTACACTATTGCCGCCGCTAAGACAGCGGGTGATATCGAAATTAAAAATCTTAAAAGGTCGTTTTGAAACCAATTTTTAAAACTATTAGATTTCAATAGTCATACTCCCAATTGCTGATATATTTTATAAGGTTGATCTGAGTCTGATAAAATCTATAAACGTTTGAAAAGCTGAGCTGCAGCATCCTGAATGGTCCTAAGGCAGGAGCATCTGGATTCTTTAAAAAGTGTGATTTTACGTTCTTATCATCGTATGAATCGAGTACAAGATCTATCAATTCTTCATCATCAATACCAAGTTCTCCTTCCTCCTCGAAAGCACCCATGATCGAAAGGAGAAGTTGTTCTAGATCTTTAGACTTTCTTTCTATCATCTTGAGGTCGGGATGATACTCTATCTCGAAATCTATCCAGTAAACCTCTCCATTTTCTGTAAGGATGCAGTTTTGTGTATTTGGTTCACCGTGATATAAGTCTTTTTTGTGGATGTTGTATAGACCCTTTGTAATCTTTTTTATAGATTTGATCTTAGATTCTTTATCTGTTTTCTCATCTCTAAGTATATCATAGGCTACTTTTCCATCTATCTTTTCTATTAGAAAAGCGTTATCGAAAGGTGTTTCATCTATCTTTACGTCTGGATGAAGATTTTCAAGATGTTCGAGTTCTTTCTCTCTCCATCTCTCGTTGTCCAGGATCTTTCTTGTTCCGGTTCCAGAGATCAATCTAGAAAGGTTACTCAATACTCCGTTAAGATAGAACAAAGGCGGTCGGATCTTGACAAGGTGGCTTCCTTCCTCACCATCTTTTATCTCTTTGATTATACTGCTGAAGTGTCCGTAGGTGTTATTGTCCTCTTTGTTGAAGAATGTAGACTCAAAGGTACTCTCATCGATCAGCTGAGAAAGTTTTGAAGATGATATTTTTTTGCATTTCTTCTCATCCTTCAACTGAAACACCAAAGTATATAAAAACAGATGATGTAATAAGGTTTTCGAATGTTTCTTAAAAAAGGTCAAAAGTGGTATCAGGAAGAAGAGGTCGCTCAGGAATACGACAGCAGTAGGTTTACTGGCGGTGGAAAAGTACTAGATAAAAAAGAGAAAGACATGCTGATTTCACTCGTTGATCCAGAGGATAAATACGTGCTGGATATAGCTACTGGTACTGGTAGGTTCGCTGAACTGTTGTCTAAGAGAGGTGGGAAGGTCGTTGGACTGGATGCCAGCAGAGAGATGTTGAGTAAAGGTAAAGCAGATTACCTCCAGGGAGATGCATTGAATCTGCCATTTCCTGATAAAACGTTTGATTTTACGATCAGTATGCGGTTTTTACATCTTCTCGAACCTGAAGATATCGATGGTTTTGTTCAGGAGGTCGAGAGAGTTACGAAAGATAAGTTCGTCTTTGAGACTTTACATCCTCTGAGTTTGAGGATACTATATCAGTGGGCGCTCCCTCAGGACAGTCGATTGTATTCTAATTCATTTTTGAAAAAGAGGTTCAACGAGCTGGATTGTGTTAAAGAAGTCAATTATTATGAAGATTTCTTGATCCCATATGGGATATATCAGATATTACCTGAAGATCTAGCTAGAGGTATCACTAAAGTAGATAAACAGGTAGTAAGAAGGCATGAATGGCTGGCATCTACAGTGTATTGGGAACTGTACTTTTAATTTGATACTATTTTCTTTTCCTCATGATTATTGAAATGAATATTGTAATTATAAAAAACATTGTTGTAGTAATAAAGGGTGTATCCCCGGTATTTTGATCATCGTCTTTACCGTCAATGGGGTCATCATCTTCAAATTTTAGTATATATGAATCTCTATAATATTTTGTTCGTCCTGCAGTTATGAAACTCCCATCATCTGTTTCGATGATCGAGTATCCACAATCTCCTTTTTCTCCACCGTATGTTTTGTTCCATTCTATAGAACCTTTTGCGCTCAATTTTAGTA
>JBKHIX010000145.1:0-3718 GCA_046538435.1 Thermoplasmata archaeon
CTATTAACTTTTGAGATTCATCAAAAGTTGCGTTTTTATAGGTTAAACTCAATTAACCTATTGCGTTATTTCTCGAAAGGGTGACCCTGTGGTCACTTTGCAGGGATCTTCTGGAATTCTGTTGGAATTCCATCGATATCAGGAAAATCAAATAGATGTTGGTGATGTAGTTTCGATACCAGAAAGTATTATGGAATGATATATCATCAATACATTTAGAAAAAAATAAAGGATTTTGGTTTTGTAGGTTCCCCTTTTCATCCTAGTATCAGGTATTGTAGGCTAGTACCTTCTAATCTGAAAGCGTAGTGGTCCATTTGATCTTTAGGGATGGTAGCATCGTCCTTGTATTCTATAAAGAAGGTATCTCCACCGTTTATTTCCTCGTTCATGTCGTTGTCGTTCCAGGTCACTGATATGTCCTCAGTACCTTCATCATCAAGATCATATCCCATACCTGGTTCCTGTTTGTATTGATCAGCGCTTGCTACTACACTGTATGTGTGATCATTGGTGGTATTGTATAACGTGATTATATCATTACTCCATTCGACAGTGCCTGAATCTATTTCTACGATCCATCCATCTTGTACTTTTCTGATCCTACCAGCCATTGCTACTGTTTTCGAGTCGTCTTAACCCGCATCTTCAACACTGAGCAGCAGATAGAAGCTTATATACCATTCGGAGTCTATCTTTAGAGCAATGAATGTATTTTCTTCTGTTTTATCCTCATCAGTGTTGGTCATGTTCACTTTTAAAGAGCGGAAATCGTCAACCTCTACTGATAAGTTTTCTTCTAACATTGGTATGTTATCTTGAACATTCTCTTTTAGACTTTCATTCATGTCTTCTTTATTTTTGACCGTGATCTCATTTATTTCCATCTTGTTTGGATCATTTTCTTCGAAATTTTCTAACATATGATTGTACAACGTCTTGTTGAACTTTAGGTCCGTGTGATTCAGTGCATCTCTGAAATCCTCATCGTTCATATCTTCGATCATCGCTTTGATTACGCCTTTAGGCGACTCTTCACCGTCTTCCATACAACCAGTTATGAAGATCGTGGAGAAGAGCAACAATGTAATTATTATCGATGATATTATTTTCTTTTTATACATATATTACCACTATTTTATAAGCTAGGCTACTAATATAAATATTTAATCATCCCATATAAGCTGACAAAATAGGTATCTTTGGTAAATCTTAAAATATGTAAAAGGATATTAGACAAAATAAGGTTTGGCTGTCTATGAATATTCTCATGGTTGATGATGACCAGCACTTGCTGGACCAGGCGGAAGTTTTTTTGAAGCACATCGATAATAAATTTGAAATCGATACAGTGGAGTCTGGAGAACAGGCATTGAAAGAATTAGGTAGAAACGAATATGATGTAATCGTCTCAGATTATCAGATGCCTGGTATGGATGGTTTAGAGTTATTGGATACTGTAAAAAACAAAAGAAGAGAAGGTATACCCTTTATAGTATTCACCGGGAAGGGAAGAGAAGCGGTGGCCATGGAAGCTTTAAACCTCGGTGCTGATAGATATCTTCACAAGGGTGGAGATCCTAGAAGCCAATATGGTATCCTTGCTCAAGCGATATCACAGGTGGTTCAACATGCTGAAGCTGAGACTGCACTAAGGGAAAGCGAGGAAAAATACAGAAATTTGTTCAACGATGCACCTATAGGTATTATACAATATGATGAAGAGGGAATCATAAAGGAATGTAATGATAAATTCAACGATTTCATGGCATCCTCAAAGGATATACTGATGGAATGAACATGAAGGAGAAACTTGAGAACGAAGGTGTCATCGGAGGAGTTAAGGATTCTTTAGAGGAAGGTGCAGGTTCTGAAGATGATGATGGTGTCAGTACCCCTGGATTTACGGTGAGTTTCCTGCTGGTAGGGATATTGATCTCATTGATAGCGGTTTACAGGAGAAAATAGAAAACCCTTTTTTCATTATCTATTTATATGTCATTTTTGTTTACAATTCATATAAGGTGACTCGGATTGAACTTTGATCTAAAGAAAGGATTGTCTCTGATAGCTATAACTTTGGTCGTATTATCTTCCGGATGTATGATGGAATCGTCCGGTGAAGATGTGACACATTACCGCTTCAAGATGAATGCTTTATGCAGACACGTGAATGGTAGTGTACCCGACACTCAAGAAAATATAGAAAGATTGGAAGATGCACTATCTCAGAATGAATCTATTACGGTCAAGAGTGTAGATGAAGATGTGTTGAAATTTGAGATACCGGATTATTCTAAAGATTTCGGTTTGAATTTTACAGAGAAGGTTCTTCTTTTTGGAAATATAACTGTTTTAGACGAAGAAGTGAAGATATATCCTAAGATGGAATTTACTGATAAGGTGATGGATAATAACTTTACCAGTGATCAAACCATAGAGAACAAGGTCAGAGATATCATCTTTTCAAATTGGAAGGGGATCCTCAATAATGTAGAACGGATATATGATGTAAATTTTGTATCCTACGCAGTGCATACTAGCGTTGTTACTGAGCTTGATTCATAGAACATTCGTTTATTTGGTGACTAGTTATCTTAAAAGGTCGAATATGTATTCGAAGTACTCTTCACCATAATCGTAGAAGTCACCCGAATCGATCATATCGATAAATTCTGTATGATTTACACTTTTCACTTTGCTGACCTCGTCATTTGAAAGATCTATCAATCTTTGAGATATCATGCCAAATTTTAATTAAGTAAAATGAAATCGGACTATCAATCGGTGTTCTTTTGAATGGATTCATGAGGTGCCAAAAATGATCGGTATTGATTTTATAGGTATGATTGTTGCTGCTTCTGCGGGCATGATCAGTGTGATAACGGCCCTCATCTTCATATATTACTCTTATAAGAATGCGTTGGAATTGAAAGGAGCGATAGGTAAATTCTTGACAGCCCTAGGTTCTGTTTTCTTTTTGATGCCAGGTTTTCTCTATGCAGGTAGTATGGAAGCCGGCTTGGAACCTGTTTTAAGGTATGTTGCATTTATTTTGTTTATGATGGGTCTTCTCTTGATGCTGAATGGTGCTGTGTTTATCCTTAGAGTTCTCTATAGAGGTGAAGATGATAAGTCTCCGATGAAGATATTGGAAAGACTCCCGAACGGTTCTTATATGTTGGTAGGTTACACGGCACTTATCTTTGTAGCCTTCCCTTTTTATATGGTCAGCATATACAGCACCGTAAGAACGATATATGGTTATATCGCATTGGCCGGTGTTCTGATCTGTTATTCGTCGTTCGCTCTTGGTGAAAGGAAGTTATACTCTAAACTCACGGTTTCGACTACCTTAGAAGAGCTTCCAGAAGAAAAATTGATGCTGCTAAAAGAAGACGTGTACACCTTACGACTTTTTACTTCTCTGACCAATGATTATCTAGAGGGGATAAGACAGAGTGTCGGTCAGGATAGTTTAAAAGATTTCTTTAGTTCCGATGAGATAAGAAGACTGAAATTGTTTTCATCCGATGTTTTGGATGAAGAAGGCAGGATATCAGTTAAAAAGTTGAAGTCAAACCTCACTTCAGATAAGAAAAGTGAGAGGATCGAAAACATATGTTCTGAATTTAACCGCTTATTGTCTAAATTGATTGATTTTCATGCAAAGTCCACATTCATAGATTACGCCAGATCGGAATTGGAGAAAAGTTTC
>JBKHIX010000146.1:0-3713 GCA_046538435.1 Thermoplasmata archaeon
CTGATTCAGCAGATGTTCAGCGAACATGCTCCATATGATAAAGGAAATTATTCTATAGGAGCAGGAATGGACGTTGATGATTTGTTCGGTTACGTAGAAGGATTGATAAAAGATAAGGTTGATGGAAAAGATGATAAAGCAATGGATACTTTGGATGAGAATACTACGGGGCCGATCCTTGTGATAGTTGAAGTAGTACTCGGTGCTTTTGGACTGCCATTTTCTGCAGGTATATTGGCTCAAGCGGTTCAGGATAAGTCAGGCGTGGTACAAGCTGCTGTAGGATTGACAGGTGTGATCCTTTCGATGTTCTTCGCTATTGCAGCGATGGGCTATAAGAAAAAAAATGATCCTGAGCCAGAGAAAGGTAATATAGCTTCGGTTGCAAGTGTAGCTTTAGGTGGTATTGCTTTATTGTTTAGCTCTTGGGCAGCGTATAAACCAGGTGGAATGAACTTAGCCAACAAAGTATCAGGTTTACTAGGATTAATGGCTGTGCTAACAGGATTGACAGGACTGGTGGTATAAAAATGACTGAAAAGAGGATGAAAATATCAATTTCGCCTAAAAAATTGAAAAAAGCTTCCTTTTGGAGTAAATTCATGTTCATATTTTTAGGGGGGTTGATGGGCGGAGTTTTTATAGAGTTATTATTATGGGTCATTGGAATCATAAATTTGAAAAAAATTATTTTTTTGTTGGTGGGATATTTTTTCCTCTGTTATTTTGTTGCATGGGGTAATCTGATGCTACCTTGGTATGGAGCTCCGATATGGATAGAGCTACGAGAAGATGGGATAAGATATCAGGAGAGGAAATTCTGGAAAGGTATCTATCCCACTTTTTTTAGAGAAGACTCAATAAATATTCCAAAAGGAGAACCTAAATTCATCCCAATTGAAAATATAACCTTTATTGGGAGGGGAAAAGACGAGGGAAGGGCAGCGATTAATTACAAGCCGGTGAAAAAGACCGAATATTTATTCATGAAAGATAACATACAGATTCAACCGGAACTCGTAGCAGATATTTTAGACTGGTATAGGAATAACGCTCCACCTGGACAGAGTATAGAATTTTGGGAAGTTTCCTTGATGAAAACAGATAAACAAACTATTAGAGGGGAAAATGTATAGTATCGGATGAATCAATAATCTAGAAGGATAATTGGTTCTTAATATGGCTGAACCGGGATGGCATATGGAATCGTTTCAACCGTACCTAGATTATTTTTTCTTATAGTTCGAACATCAAAGTTTGGATAGACGGAAACAATATACCTGATGCAGTGGAACAGAACCCGGACATCATAGGTAGTAGTCGATTTGACGATGTACCTTGGATAGAGAGTATACGCAAATTCAAGGACGAGTTCAACGATACCGATGATGATGAGAGGCGGTGGATATTCAACGAGACGTTCAACACATTCTGTAAAGATGAGGGTGAGCCGATACTGAAGAAACTGAAGGTAGAGGCGAATGCTGATTTGGAACTGAGTTGGAATGATATAGTGAGCGGAAATACATGGGGTGAAGTCAAGATAAAAGTGTACGATCCATCAGGTATAGATTATATCAGGCTGAGTAACAACCATGAGAGCAAGAATATATCGATCTCACCTTCAGATCTTGATGAAAACGGTTTTGTAAAGAGGAACATAGATATAGACACAGCTGTAGAGGATTGGGTAGATGGATGGGACCTTACTGTTAGATTTGCAGATAATGCTGGTAATGTATTCACTAAAGAAAGGCATGTAGATGGAGTTGTTGAGAGCGCAGTCGATGCAGTTACTGAACTAGCAGGTAAGATCGTTGATCTATTCACCGGTCTATGGGATACGATAGTTGATGGACTCAGTGAGGCTGCAGACAAGGCTGTGCAGATGGCGAACCGTTTTGTTGAATGGGTGAAGAATGAGGTCTCCAGCATGTTCAGCTCAGTCGTGGACCCGATAGTTGATGGACTGCAGAACTGGGCGGAGGGTGTAGCATTTAGTTTTATAGGTCTATTAGATGAACTTAATAAATGGGAAACAGTTGACGGAGATGAATCCATAGAAGCAACAAAAAGTCAAGGGATGAAATTTTTATTGTCGCTAGTTGGACTACAGGATAAAGCAGAGAAAATTCAAACTGTTATGAAAAAAGTTTCCAATTTTGCATCTCCATTTATGAAGTATATTAGTCCTTATGGTGTTGCAGGTTTATTTGGTGAAGCTTTTGGAGAGGATATTGAAGGTTTGGGATCTTATTATGATGATATTAAAAATGGAATAGCAGGCGGATTAAGTACAGTAATCTCTTATACCTTAAATTTATTTGTAGGGTTGGCATTAACCATTGCCTCTTCTACATTAGATGGAGTTAAATCGTTGCTAGTATCAACAGTAGGTTCAGCATGGACTACATTTTTCTATACAACCTCAATTGACGATTATTTAAAGTTAGCAAAGGATTGGCCAGTAGGAACAATTTTAACAGGGATAGGAACAGGAGAGGTCATAGCATGTTATACTGGATTGGCTTCATATTTTTAGATAATATTACGGAGGATTAAAAATGAAAGAGATCAGGTCAAAGGTTTTTAGCAAAGGAGACAGAAAGACATATATTGCCATATATAGTTTTTTAATCCTTTGTATAATTTTATCAATTTGGATGTTTTTTAATTTGATTGAAGATTCATTTCATTATGAAATCCTGGCTAGTTTGATTATTTCCTATATTACATTTATTATAATAATCTTAGATTACCGTTCCCCTAATATACAAATTTATAAGAATAAAATAGTATTACCAAAGATGATACAAAAACGAAAAATTCTCAGATATGACGAGATAAAAGAGATAAAATATGACCTTTTCAAAAAATCTAGAAATGTCGGTAAACTAGAGATAATTGATACACAGGGCAAAAAACACAGCATAAGTGGTTTTGCAGATAGAACAAAGATGTTAAAAGAAATAAAGAAGAGAATGTCTAGAGATCAGTGGAGAAAGAAGGTAGTAAAACAGGGATACAGATAGTATCAAATACGAGATGTCTAATTTCTTTGCAGAGCTTGCAAAATGGGATAATGGTGTAGAAGATGACGAGGACAAGGATTTAACCATGCAGGCAGGAACCGCATTCATGCTGTCGTTCATGGGACAGCAGGATAAGGCGGAGCAGGTGACGGACGTGCTGAGCACTGTGATGAACTACATCAAGCCGTTCCAGAAGTACGTGAGTCCGATGGGAGCGATGGGAACGATCGCGGATTCGCTCGGTGGATCGATCCCAGCTGTCGGTAATTTCTTTGATATACTCCAAGATTACAAAGATATGATGTTATCAGAGGTTGTGAAGGCCTACCTAAATTTATTAGTTGATGTCGGAGACTTAAGTGGAGGAAGTAGCTTACATAAAATCAGGCAGAATGCCTCCGTCTTTCTGAGGGCGTGGAGCCTTCTCGTCATTAGAGGAATTTTTAATTCCTCATAATTTAGGCAGTGGAATACGTCAACCTATTAGATTTTAGTCAATCATATTTTAAAAAACTGAGTATATATTCTACTGGAAAAGTTAGTGATCTAGATACTGAGAAGCACTCTCTATCTCCCTTAACCTACTTTCAAGATTTAAACCACGTTAATAGACTTAAACTTCCAATCTTATATACTTTATTATTTGTAGCAAGTATCGAAGTGATAGTATGAGTGAAGATT
>JBKHIX010000147.1:0-3700 GCA_046538435.1 Thermoplasmata archaeon
AATTGAGGTTTCAACCGTTTCATCTGCTGAAAAAGCTTTAGATTTGATGGATGAAGAGGACTTCGATGTGATTGTCTCAGATTACCAGATGCCTGACATTGATGGATTAGAGTTTTTAGAAGAGCTTAAAGAAGAAAGAGAGTGCGAAATTCCATTCATAATGTTCACCGGTAAGGGTAGAGAAGAGGTGGCGATGGAAACTCTGAACCTCGGAGCGGACAGGTACCTAGAGAAAGGTGGAGATCCTACATCTCAGTACGAAGTATTGGCCGATGCGATAAAACAGGAATTCGAACACAAAGATGCAGAGGAAAAAATAGCTGATCTGACTTTTTTACTAAGATTTTTAACTAACGTAAATCGACTTATAGGGCAGGAGGACGATCTAAAAACGCTGATGGAAAAGGTAGCAGTTGAAATGGTGGAGATAAGAAATTACCAAAATATAGAGATTTCCCTTTTAGATAGAAAAGATGGTAAGATAAAACCCGTAGCTAGTTCAGGGGTGCATCCCGAGAGAGAATGGGAGTTGACGAAAGACGGGTATGGAGATGCTCCTAAATGCGTTAAAGAGGTAGTAAAAAATACATCTACTCACCTTGTGAATAGTCCAGAAAGATACTGTACAGACTGTGAATACATAGATGAAAGAGAATATCATGATACACTTTTAATTCCGATTTCTCACAGATCGGAGTTGACCGGAATAATTAGTGTCTGTCATAGATTCGGACGTGAGCTATCTGAAGAGGAAATAGAGCTGCTTGAGGGGATGGGAAGAGATCTGGGACTGGCTAGGAAAAAAATCATCGTTGAAAATAAACTGAAAGAGAGCGATGAAAAATTCAAAAATTTGGCCGAAGTAACTTTTCTACCCATAGCGATATATCAGGATGATCACTGGGTTTATGCGAATCCCGCTGCTAAAGATATTATGAACTACTCTTTAGAAGAATTGAAAGAGATGAAGCACTGGGATTTTGTAGCACCAGAACATAGAGAAAAGGTAAAAAAACAGGTGTTAGAAAAGGAGGGGTTAGAATCCGGTTCTGAAATCAAGATAATAACTAAGGAGGGAGAAAAGAAATGGGTTTTTCTTACCGGAGGTAATATCGATTACAACGGTGAACCGGCGACTTTGATCTCGGTTTTAGATATCATTGAGAAAAAGAAAAAGGAGGTAGAACTCCAAAAAACTGAAGAAGAACTGAAGAAAAATAAAAAGAGAAGAAAACTTGAAGATTTTGCGGTGGATATGGAATCTATTGATGATGAAGAAAAGTTGTATAGACTCACAGTAGAAGCGGCTAAAAGGATACTAGACTTTGAAATTTGCAGTTTAGATATACTCAAAAACGGAGAATTTGAAGTTGAAGCCACTATAGGGGGTGTACGAGAGAAAGGTACACGATATCCTATCGAAGGTCTAGCTAAAGAGACTTATCGGAAAAGAGAGTCCTTTTTGATAAAAAATCTTGATAATATTGAACACACCGACGTCGATAGAGGATTATACAAATCAGCTATAAGCGTTCCAGTTGGAGAATTTGGTATTTTCATGGTGTTTACTGAACAGAAAAAAGCTTGTGATGATAATGACTTAGAACTAGCAGAAACGCTTATCCACCATGCAAAACTAGTTCTAAACAGGATCAAAGGTGAAGAGAAGCTACATAAAACTGAAGAGAGATATCGACGTCTTTTCGAGACAACACAAGAGGGTATACTTATACTCAATGCCGAAACCGGAAAAATAGAAGATGCTAATCCATTTTTACAAGATATTCTCGGCTATTCGAAAGAAGAACTGATCGGAAAAGAGCTCTGGGAACTAGAAATTTTCAGAAGCATAGTAGAGAACAAGAGAAGATTTAAAGAACTAGTCGAAGAAGGCTACATACGCTATGAGGACAAGCCTCTCCAGACCAAAGATGGTGAAGAACTTCCGGTCGAATTCGTCAGCAATACTTACGAAGTTGAAGGAAAGAAAATGATCCAGCTCAAAATCAGAAAATTATCTGAGAGAAGAAATGCAGAAGAGGCGATGAAAGAGAGTGAGGGAAAATACAAAAAACTATTCCATGCAAGCCCAGACCTAACTTATTTCCTCGACAAATATGGGGTATTTAAAGAAGTGAACCAAGCAGGACTGGAAATTTTAGGTTATGAAAGAGAAGATATTATAGGCGAACATTTTTCAGACCTTCCTTTCCTACCTCCAGAAACGAAAGAGAAGATAACTGAAAAAGTGAAGAGAAGAATACAAGGTAAAGATGTTGAGCCCTACGTTATAGAAGCAGAAAAGAAAAACGGAGAGCAAATCTATGCGGAAGTAAATTCGACTTTGGTAAGAGAGAATGGAAAGCCAATTGGATCTATTGGGATCGTCAGAAACACCACCGAAAGGAAAAAGGCAGAGGAAGAATTGAAGGAAAGTAGTTCTAGACTCAAAAGATCTCAAGAACTTGCCAAGGTTGGAAGTTGGGAGTTAGATCCAAAAACAAAAAAACTGACCTGGTCCGATGAAACATACCGTATATTTGGAGTACAGAAAAATAAATCCATAGATTATCAAGGATTTTTAGATAGAGTCCATCCCGATGATAGAGACCTCGTGGATTATGAATTGCAGGAAACGTTCCAATATGGGGGTAGAGATAGCTTAGAACATAGGATCATTGTCGATGATGAGATCAAATGGGTGAGAGAGATCGCCAATGTTAAACTTGATGAAGATGGAAACATAATCGAAGTGAGAGGAAGTCTTCAAGATATCACGGAGCAGAAGGAGGCAAAAGAAAAATTAGAAAAGAGCGAACAGAGATATAGAAGACTGTTCGAGAGCGCACAGAACGGTATCCTTATTCTCGATGCTGAAACCGGAAAAATAGAAGATGCAAACCCATACTTACAGGATCTTTTAGGCTATTCGGAAGAAAAGATGGTAGGAAAAAAGTTCTGGAGGATAGAAACTTTTATGAAAATCGCCGGAACAAGAGACGAATTTAAAGAACTCTTAGATAAGGACCAGAAGTATTACAGAGATATACATTTGGCGACTGAGACGGGAGGGGATATTCCTGTAGAAATTGAAATAAATACCTATCAAGCTGGAGACAAAAAAGTTGTCCAGTTCAAGATCATAGATATCTCCGGGAGAAAACATAGGGAAAGTTTACAGGAAGCTGTGATGAGATTCAGAAAATTATCTGAAGCCTCTCCAAATGCTATCATCCTTGTAGATAATAAAACAGGCACTATAAAAGATGTAAATCAGGTCGCAGAAGAATTGTTGGACATGGAAAGAAAAAATATCCTCGGAAAAGATTATTTGGATCTTCATCCAGAAGAAGAGAAAAAAGAGATAAGAGCGATATTAACTCAGGATGTGGAAGATGAATCCAGATATTCAAAAGAATTGCATATAAAAGATTCAGATCTTAATGAGATACCAGTAGAAATGAGGACTTCGTCCCTCGTACTCGGTGATGAGGAGATCATATATTTCGTACTGAACGATATCAGTAAAAGAAAGGAAGCTGAAGAGAGGGAAGAGTTTTTGCATTCTTTATTGAGGCACGATCTGAGAAACAAAATTCATATCTCTAAAGGCAATCTGGATCTTTTGAAGGAATCCGATTTACCTGAAGAGAAGAAAGAGTATTTAGATGACGCTTTGGAGAGTTATGAAGAGGGCATG
>JBKHIX010000040.1:0-14863 GCA_046538435.1 Thermoplasmata archaeon
TTAATTTTGAAATAAAATATAATAATGCGAGGGAAGGGATTTGAACCCTCGGACCCCTATGGGACAGGATATCTTATCAGAACCCTTCAGTTTTGATCTTAAGTCCTGCGCCTTTGGCCATGCTTGGCTACCCTCGCAAGAGTGAGTTTTGGCGAACTCTGAGAGTGTTTTGGAAGCTTTGCTTCCAATCGCCACTCGCATTTTGAGCGATAGCGAAAAATCGAGGGTGAGTTAGAAATTTTCAATTTCTGACGGACCCTCGCTAAAGTGTGGCCAAATAGAAGGCTTATTAATCCCATAAAGGGCCTCTCTATCCTAAAAAAGATATGATATAAAAATGTGATTGTTCAAATAGGAAATTATTCTATTTCTAAATACCACAAAACATAATACTATCTACCTACACTTCAAAAAAACATGCGAGTTCCAACCGGCTGTAATTCTTTAGACTCACTTTTAAAGGGAGGTGTAGAGGCTGGAGCCGTTACTGAATTTTTCGGAGAAGGTGGCAGTGGAAAGACTAACGTATGCCTACAACTGGCTAGGAATGTCGCTTTAGACGATAAAAAAGTTATCTATGTAGATACGGAAGGAGTTTCTATAGAAAGGTTGAAACAGATATCTGGAGATGAGTCTGAAGAAGTTTTAAAGAACATTCTTTTCTTCAAAGCACATTCCTTTAAGGAACAGGAACAGTCACTTCAAAAGGCATCTAATCTTGCTCTTGGAGAAAACATGAATATACATCTTTTGATTGTAGATAGTTTCACTATATTTTACCGAACATTATTCAACAGTGATGAAAAAGAAGGCTTGTCCTCTAGATTAGGAAGACAATTAGTCGATCTTTTAAGGATCGCTCGGATAAAAGAAATCCCAGTGATAGTCACAACTCAGGTTTACGAGAGTGGTGATGGTAAACAACCTGTAGGTGGTCATATCCTTTACCATAACGCTAAAACTATAATCAAATTAGAGATTTTAGCACCACATTTGAGAAAGGGAACTATAGTGAAACACAGGTCACAGGCAGAGAAAGATTCTGTTAAATTTAAGATTACTGATGAAGGGTTAGTCACACCAGATTAATATCATTCATGACAAGGATTAAATAATCATACTCTTTTTTTGGAACATGCGTCAATTCAGACCTGCAGACATGAGGGAAATCTACGATCTACGAGCAAAGACTATCGACTATTTTTATACTGAAAGGAAGGAAGAAATCGAGTTATGGTCGGATATTATGGAAGATTACGGTAACGAAATATTACATCTTATGTGTGGTACAGGAGAATTATCTCTAGGTCTTGCAGAAAAGGGGTTTAATATTGTCGGTTTAGATTTAACAGAATCTATGATATCTGAGGCAAATGATAAATTAGAAAATAGAGAATTAGATAACATAAAGTTCGTGAACGATGATGCAAGGCATTTTAATCTAAAAAGAAGGTTTGATTTCATTTTCGCTTCGAATGGAGATTTTCATCACTTTACTGAAAGAAAAGAGATTGATTCTGTGCTAGCAAAATCATATGCTCACTTAAAAAACGGTGGAGCAATAGCATTAGAATTATTTGAACTACCAGAGGAAGATTATCACAGAAAAGAGAAAGAGTTCGATCCATTACGAGCACCACCGCAGGGTATGGATATGTGGAAAACAAACGAAGTGAGTTATTATTCAAACAAAAAAATCATGGAAGTGCGAGAAAAATTACATGTTGAAGACGAGGAAAACGATGAAACAACAAATGCGGAGTATGAGATACTTCTAAAACTATTTTCAGAAGAAGAGATCAAAAAAATATTACAGAAAAATGGTTTTGATAATATAAAGTTCATAAAAGATTACTCTGTACCCACTCATATCAAAAATCCTGATACCTGGATAGTTACAGCTGAAAAATGATTTACATAAAATCTTCCAATGTCAATTTTTCATCAGTCTTTTTAGGTTCACTTTCAGTTTTATCTTCTTTTTTCTTTTTTTCATCATTATCTCCAAATTGAGAAGAGAAAAGACTAGACTGTTTATTGCCTGCTAACAGAGCCTCTTCATCCCATCCAAACACTTCAGTGACCCTAGCAAGTGTCTTTGCTATCCTTCTCGCGTAGTACTCCCAATCAGGTTCTTTTTCTAACTCATGGTCTGGAACCCATGGTTCTACTTCCTGTGGTGTTTTCTCTGCATTAGTCACTACCCATGATACTTTCATTCCAGGAGTGAATTCGTAACCAAGTTCCTGCATCTTCCTTGCAGCTTGAACATTAGGCATGCTGTCTGGATTCTTGTAATAACTGAACTTCTTACAGGTCCTAGAAATCACAAGTTTTTCTTCATCAACCTTTCCTTCCTTAGTCTCTTCTATCCATTCTTTCGCTCTATCTATACCACCCTCGATATCCTTATTTAAGATATAATCAAAGAGTTCATGCAGGGATTCATCCTGAGCTTCGAATGAATCACTCCTTCGAGTCTCATATCCTCTCACAAGGATATCTTCTTCAGGCCATATCACTTTTCCAACATATCTTTTCTTCTTACCATGACTGAAAAATGGATTCAAGACTTTTTCGAACTCTAATATCATATCATCGCTACTGTATTCCTCAGCAATCCTCCTAGTCAATTCTTTTGTATCATCTAGATTTTTATAATTTGATTGAAAAAATACTGAATCAGTATCTGAATAAATCACTTTCAGGTCTTCTTTATTCAATTCCTCAATCAAATTCTTGATATTCTGTCTAGCAAATGCAGTTATACTTTCCCCGATCCTTGGATCTGTAAATCTATAAAATGATGAAGCGAAAACACCATAAAAAGAATTCATCAATATCTTTATAGCACTCTGTAAACCGCTGTAATATCTTTTCTCTTTACCTTCTGACTCTCTCATCTTCTTTTTAACTTCATCTCTTTCTTCCATCAAATCCTCTAAAATACTTGGAAGAAGTCCTTCTCTCTGTTCAGGACTCAAAAATTTTACACCAGTGGGACTTTCTATCTTTCCATCCTCTGATAAAGTGGTGAAGCATATGTTGTTTTCGATTATTATACTTGGATACATGCTTTTAAAATCTAAAACACTCACCCACTCGTACAAACCAGGCTCTACTGAGTGAACATAACCTCCTTTGATCTTACTACTTTTACCCTTATGGCTCGTCAAAGGAACGCCGATATCATTCCTGTCTGCTTCCCGAACAAGTATAGAATCAACCAAAGTCGATGTCCTACCATTCAAGCCTTCATCTACGGTCAATTTAGAAACAGTTGCCATATCCATGGCTTTATCCAAGACCTCCAACTCTTCCAATATCTCTAACGCAAGTTCGGCATCCCTCTCACAGTATCTCATCACTTTTTCAGGATCATCTTTCCACTCTTTATCTATCTTTTTGGGATCAACATCATCTTTCTCTTTTCCCAGCAATTCTTTAGAGACCTGATTCAGCGTTTCCCTTTTCATGTTCAACTCCGTCCGGACACTCCACCAAGCGTCTGCTACTATCCTCCCATTGACTCGCCACGATCTATTTCCATAACTTTTAAGTTCAGTATAATCTCGACCCAAAGAAATATTATCAATACCCAATTCATCAGCACGTTCTTTGAGCAGCGGTATATCGTATCCGTTTATATTATATCCTGTTATGACATCTGGATCTTTTTCTACAACATAACTCTGAAAGTCTTCCAATATTTTTCTCTCGTCACCGTGGAAGCACTCAGATTCTGTCTCATCACCATCTCTAACCACACAGCAGATAGTATAGATCGTCTTATTCTCGATACTGTTCTCTATATCGAAGCTTAGAATTTTTAAATCTGATTTTATCGGTTCTGCATCCTTGAACTCTCTGACCTGAAGTATCTGTTCTGTAGTATACTCATCAGATATTTTCTTTTTACCTTCTACTTTCACCGTTGAACCAAGATCAAAATCATAGATAAATCTCTGAACGAATGGGATATCAGCTGCTAATACCTTACAGATTTTTTTACATTTCTTCCTATAACCGGGAACCTTCCACGGATGAGTTGCGATTATCTTTTTACAGGGTTTTTCTTCACCATCTACCCAGAGCTCTAGATCTTCAGCATCTCTTATCTCTTCATCTTTTTTTAAACCTTCAATCAATTCATCTGGAGGATCTACCAGAATAAAATATGGTCTAAATCCATCGTACAGTAAGGTTATAGACTTTCCATCTTCCGTTTCTCCATAAAGTTCGATCCTTACCCCGTCTTCGATACTCCTGTAAGATCCGGATAAAATTCTTACTATCTTTTCCACTATAATCACTTCGAAACGATCTTTATTACATCACCATCTTCCAATTCGTGGTCTCTTCCAATTATCCTTTCTGTTTTAGCATTTACCGCCCTAATAAAACCTTCTCCGATATCAGTATGAACTGCATAAGCTAGGTCCTCTGCAGTGCTACCTCTTGGAAGTAGATGAGCATCTGGTAGAACCTTTCCTTCCTTATCGGTGTAATTATGTTCATTTTCCACCGGATACACTACTATCATATCGAGCATCTCATACACTGCTTTTTCTAGGGTTTCTTGAACGCCCGTTCCTCCGAAATTTTCTAAAAAATTAGAAATCGTTTCCAAACCTTTTTTCTGTTCGGGAGTTATATCGTCTTTCAGTAACTCAAACTCGTCTTCACCAGGTATGTAATGAACGATATCTTTCTCAGAAGCCTTCCTCAGTGCTAGTTCGTATTCTGCAGCGGTAGGTATCACTGGATAATCTATCTTCCTGAACTCTTCTATCTGCTCTTCATTAACAAGGTCTGCTTTATTAGCAGCGATTATTATGGGTTTGGTCTTTTCTCTCAGACTTTTAGCCAGTTTGAATATATCATCATCTTCCCAATTTCTGGGTGAATCCGATATATTAGTATCTCTTAATGCTTCAGCAACTCTAGATTCAGTCACACCTAAGCCAGAGAGCTGATCAAAAAGAACTTTTTCAATCTTCGCTCCAGCGACCTCTATACTCCTCGACATCTTTTTCCAGTTTTTATCTAGTATACCTTTCAACCAGTAATCTATCTCTTTTTCTAAAAATTCAACATCCTCCTTCGGATCGTGTTCTCCTATCTGACACGGTTCTCCCTCACCATCAGTTGATCCGCTGACATCGATGATATGGATCAAGCTTGAAGCCTGTCTTAGATCGTCTAAGAACTTATTACCTAACCCTCTGCCAGAATGTGCATCTTTAACAAGACCTGCTACATCGATAAGCTCGACAGGTATCAATCTAGTCCCTTCCATACAGGGAGCATTATTTGGGACACATTCAACCTCTAATTCCTCATGTGGGCATTTTGCTGTAACATATCCTATCCCTTTGTTTGCATCGATTGTAGTGAAAGGATAAGATGCCACTTCTACGTCTGCCCTTGTTGCAGCTGTAAAGAAAGTACTTTTGCCCACGTTCGGTTTTCCTACAAGACCTACTTCCATTATCTCTACCTAAAAACAAATAATACTTTCTCAGTTAAATTATTTCTTGAAAAAACAGTAAAAAATAAAGGGATTTGAAAAGTTATTTTTATTCTATCTCAGCACCGCAGGCATAGCACATCTCTGCATCAGCGTTCAATTCGGTACCGCATACCGGACATTCGATCTTGCCTTCTGATTCCTCTTCAGATTTTATCTCTGCTCCACAAGCGTAGCACATCTCTGCTTCCGGACTCAGTTCGGTACCACATTCAGGACAAACAGTAACCTCCTCTTCGGTTTCCTCTTCTGGTTCTTCCTCTTCTTCGATTTCCTCTTCCACTTGTTCCATCTCTTCCTCGATCTCTTCTTCGACTTCTTCTTCAGTCTCTTCCTCGATCTCTGGAGCCTCTGGAACACTTTCACCTGCTTCCTCAACTTCGAATTTTGTCTCACTTTCTACTTCAGGCACTTCTTCGATTTCCTGCCCTTCAATTTCTGTTTCCTCTGGCATGGAAGGGATTTCTACAGAAGGTAATTCGAAATCCTCCTTCAATGTTTCTTTTTGGCGCTCCAACATCTTCTTGTGTGCATTCAATAATTTAGTCCTCGTCTCTGCCATATTTTTATCTTGATTGAGCAATTCTCTTTCATCTTTAACTATGGATTTACTGTTCTCGATACTTTCTTTTAAACTATTCTCCAATTCGGTCAATGTTTTCAATGTTTCTCTTCTACCCTGTAATATCTCTTCTTCTTTTGAAACAACTACCTCTTCTCTTCTGTCTAGATCATCTTCTCTTTCTACCATCTCTTCCTCTCTTTGTACCAGTGCTTCTCGTTTATCTAATATTTCTGATTTTATCTCATCTATTTCATCAACCTTATCAGAGATTTCATCTTTGTATTCCTTTAACTCTTCTCTTTCTTTGTCTAGCTGTTTCTTAGTAGATTTCATTTTACTCTGCAGGGATTCGAGTTTGTCTTTAAAATCATTCAATTCCTGAGCTTTTTCCTTCAGCTCTTCATCCCAACTCCCTAATTTCTGCTCCCTCTGGTCAAGAGCTTCTTCTCTTTCCGAGAGTTTTTTCTCTTTCTCTTTCAGTTCATTTTTCTTATCTTCAACTTTCTGTCTCTCTTCTTTCAGTTTTTGAACATAACCTTCCATTTCTGATAATACGGAATCTTCTGCCAAATTTATTCCCCCTAATTGGGCCCTAAATTAAATTCGTAAAGTAATAATAGTTTAAGTAAATTACGGATATTTTATTATTTTATTAAAAAATAGGTCCTAAAACCTCTAATCCACCATCACCGACTTCTATAGCATGTTTTTCCATCGAATGATTACAGGCCCTCATCTTTTCTATCTGTATATATCTTGTAAGCTCGCCTCGACTTCTATCGATACTTAAATTGATCACTCCATCTACCAAGAATCCTTCATTGCCCAATAAATTCGCTTCAGCACCCATACTTCTTTCCATCACCACGAAGCTGAACAGGTCCAGATCGCTGAGTAATTTAAAGAAATAAAACATCTTTTTACGCATATTAGATACATTTTCCATGAGAGAATACAAAGCACCTAGAGAGTCAAGAGTAAATATTTTAAAGTTATCTCCCCTCTGCTTTTTATTATGTCTGAGTAGATCTTCTAAAAACTCAACATAATCCGTTTCTTCATCTTCTATTAAAAGGTCGATTTCTCTCAGATCTGTAACGTCAGTAATCTCAACATTGGATGGTTTTTCTATACCAAAACTTCCCATATTGTTTTTATGGCTTTCAACTGTTTCCTCCAAAGTTGTGTACATACCAAATTTATCAGTATTTTCAACGAATTTCGTCATAACATCGAAACAAAAACTTGTCTTAAGAGAGCCAGGAGGACCAGTTATCAGAACCACCTTTGGCGAAGATATATAGGTATAAAATAAGTTATCCAACCCAGAGATAGAGTTTTGAAACATCTTTATCAGATGCATAAATGAATTTTATGCATTTAATTCTATCGATAATTTACCCAAACACCGATCTATAATTGAACCGAAATGTTATTTTAAACCATATCAATAACCATCCATGGAAAATCTACAGACCAATATCTTAGGGATGGAACTAGAAACTCCATTATTATTAGCATCTGGAATACTCGATCAAACTTCCAAATCTATGGAAACATTATTGGATCTAGGTATGGGTGGGGTGGTCACCAAATCCATCGGTTCTACCCCAAGAAAGGGACATCCCAATCCAACGATGGTGGAACTTGAAACAGGCTTATTAAATGCTATGGGTCTCCCAAACCCTGGTATCGATACATACTTAGAAGAATTAGAAGATTTAAAGTCAAACATATGTGATAAACCCATCATAGGGAGTGTATATGCATCCACTACAGAAGAATTTGGAGGATTATCTCATAAGATGGAAAAAGGCGGAGTCGATGCTGTAGAATTGAATCTGAGCTGTCCCCACGCTGAGGAATATGGGGCATCAATAGCCTCCGACCTTGAATTGGTGGGTGAAGTGATAATCACTGCAAAGGAAAAAGTTGACATACCTGTGTTAGCAAAATTACCGCCATCTTCAGAGATAGCAGAAGTAGCCTCCGTTTCAGAGAGTGCTGGGGCTGATGGTATAGTTGCTATCAACACAGTCAAATCTATGGCTATCAACTTCGAAACTAGAAAGCCTATACTCGGAAATAAAGTAGGAGGATACAGTGGAAAGGGGATCAAACCGATAGGTTTATGCTGTATTTATGAGATATACGAAGAGGTCGATATCCCTACCATAGGCTGTGGTGGTATCACCACTGGAAGGGATGCTCTTGAATATATATTAGCAGGAGCTTCAGCTTTACAGATAGGTTCTTCGATATATTATAGAGGAATAGATGCAGCTCGAAAGATCGCTGAAGAGATGAGTGAATTGATGCAAAAGGAAGATATAGAAAAAATAAAAGATATTATAGGAAAGGCACATTGAATACAATGTTAATGTTTAAATATTAGGTCGTAAAGTTAAATACGTGATGCAGGAACCGGATCCGGAGGAGTTCGTTGAAAAACAGGAGGTAAGAGATTTTTCTAACATATTATCTCATTTATACAGAGGTGAAATTCAAAGAGCAAATACATGGAGGACTAGACTTGATACCACAACAAATTGGGCTGTAATCATCCTTTCTGCTCTTACTACATGGACTTTTAGCGTACCTTCAAGAAGACATGAACTTTTATTGTTCACATTATTATTCATGGTAATATTGATGATGATTGAAGCCAGGAGATATTTAGTCTATAATGTATGGGCCAGCAGAGTCAAAGTTTTGGAGGAAAATTTTATCGCTAAAACACTTACTCCGAGTAAAGAAGTAACAAGCAGAGAATGGATGAAAACACTTTCTCGAGATCTTAAAAAACCAAGGTTCAAATTACCTTATTTCGCGGCTGTATCACATAGGTTAAGACGGATATACATATGGTTCTTTTCTGTTAATATAGGACTGTGGATAGCAAAATTAGCTCTGCATCCATTTGTTATTTCTGATTTCAGCACGATAGTTTCCAGAGCAGATATAGGGGGTATCTCTGGAGTGTCAGTTATGATAACAATAGGTATTTTTTATTTGGTAAGTCTGATCATTACTTTGATTGGACCAAAATTCGAAAATAGGATGAGTAAAATTGGTTTTGATAAAAGGTATAGAAAAGAGTGGGAAAAAAAGATGTAAAAATTATAGTTTTGTAGTTATCTCTGCTCCATTAGATGTAACTATTACCGTATGTTCTCTCTGTGATATCATTCCATTCTTCCTTTCTTCTAAAACAGGATAGTTTAAGACTGTATTGAACCTTTTCAATCTATCTAACAACTCATGATAATCATCGCTGTACTCTTTACACCACCTTGCTGCAAAAGGTAGATGATCGAATTTTTCTTCAATCCAAGTATAGAATTCTAAGTCCTCTCCTTTCAAACGCCTCTTTTTTTCTAATTTGTATATCTCTCCAGGTTCTTTATCTCTCACTTTTCCAACACCGTCTGTTGCGAAAGGTTCAATGGCCAAAACCATACCTTTCTTTATTTTACCAAAACCTCGGGTGACATTAGGAATAGCAGTACCTGCATGTAAAGTGTACTGTTCCAATTCGTGACCAGTAAGATTTGAAATTGGATTGAATCCTTTGCTTGTGATGACAGTTTCTATATTTCTTCCAATATCTCTGATCTTCATTCCAGCTCTTAAAGATTTGATAGCAAATTCTAATGACTCTTCAGACGCTTCAATCAATGATTTATATCTATTCGTGCCTAATTCAACTGTCAAGGCGTTATCAGCAATATATCCATCAACGTGGCATCCAATGTCTATCTTTACGACATCGCCTTTCTCAAAAGTCTTATCCTCATTTTCAACAGGAGTGTAATGTGCTCCTATATTGTTTACAGATACATTTGTTGGAAAAGCAGGTTTAGCACCGTTATCCCATATCACCTTTTCTACTTCTTCTGCTACATCGAGGTAATTCACCTCGATATCACAAACTTCTTTACCTCTCTCCAAAGCTTTACGCGCAATTTTTCCTGCCTTCATGTATTTCTTTTTGATCTCAGGATTCAAAATTTCACCAACTTGATGTTTTTAACAACCGAAAAAATTCTTTAATTATATAACTTTCCATCTTCCTTCTAAATCTTCCCGTTCTACTACACCTTCTCTAAGTATCTCTATTTTATCAGTTACCTTAACAACAGTAGTACCTATACCATACCTGCAATTCCCGCAGTTAACGTAAAGTGTAATTCCATCATCTAACTGTATCTTAGCTGTTTCAACATCTATCGGGTCTGGCCTACCATGAACATTGGCGCTGGTTGACGTTATAGGTCCAAAATCCTCGATGATAGCTTGTGCCATAGGATGATCGGGTACTCTTATTCCTTCAGTTCCTTTATCAGTCCCTACAACAATAGTCAGAGGCCCAGGTAAAAATTCTTCCCCAAGTTCCCATGCAATGTCTGGTATATCTAAATATTCTGAAGCTTGCTTCAATGAATTGTAAGCAACTGATATCTTTTTATCAGGAGGTGCTTTCTTCACTTCTTTTATTTTTTCTATCACTGATTCATCGAATGGATCTCCACCTATTCCATATATCGTTTCAGTTGGATAAACTATCAGTTTTCCGTTAGACAGGACCTCATTGACCATATTAATTAACTGTTCTGAACAATCTCCATCACATTCTTCTTTACTACATTTAAACTCCATATTTAGCACCTACAAATAATGGATATTATCATGCGATCTTTTAACGTGGGTATTTCCATCCTTTTCTACTATAGACATATGACCAGGATATATCTTTTCTATATCATAATTAGTCAACTTTCGGGTGGATTCAACCAAATCATCTATATCTCCTGTTGGTAGGTCTGTACGACCAACTCCTCCGTTAGAAAAGATTGTATCTCCAGAAAACAGGACCTTTTCTTCAGGATGATACAAGCATATACTTCCATTTGTGTGTCCAGGTGTATGCAGTACTTCAAATCCGGAAAATTCTTCAAAATCTATAACATTTACATCTAGAGGAAATATATTTTTATTAAATTGTCTAGCAAGCGTAGATTCATCACCTTTTTTCATCGCCCTCGCTTCTTTTTCTTGAGCGTATAACGGAACATAGAATACCTCCGAGAGCCTTCCAGCATTACCAACGTGATCTATGTGTCTATGTGTCAAAATTATAGTATCAACTTCTGACATGAAATCATCAACTGCTTCAATTATCTGATCCGGATCATTCATCCCTGCATCCACGATAAAATTCTTTTCAGATTTGACCAAAAATACATTAGATGAATAACCACTCCTGATTAACCCTTTTACCTCAATCATTTTGATCATCCATAAACTTCTATAAATCTCTCAAAAGACCTGTCGTATGTTTCCTCAACATCATCTGGGAATACGCACGCTGGTAATTCATTTCTACTTAAATGATACTGTATGCAATCACAGCATACCCCTTTCCTTGGACAACCAGGATAAGAACAATTGCACATATCTAAATTATCATCTTTACTGCATTCTTCCATAAATCTTAACCTCTGTGGTCAGATAAAGAATTGAAATTATTTATTATTTTTTCAATCGCTATAGGGAAAATACTAAAAACTATTTCAGTTTGTGATGAATCGATGGCTAATTTCTGTGAGGACTGTGGAACTCTCCTGAAAAACGGGAGATATTGTCCAAGATGTGAAAAGTTGAAAGGTGGAAGATCTGATTCTACAAAACAAACCTCAATAAAACAAGATAAAAGGTCAGATGGAATTTTTCCATTTAAAAATATCAGAGATGGACAGAAGCAGTTCATGAAAGATGCTGAAAAGGCTTTTAACAATAATCAAAATCTCATAGCACATGCACCTACAGGCATCGGAAAAACAGCTGCAGTATTAACCGCTGCAGTTAAAAATCGAAATGAAGATGAGAAAATATTCTTTCTAACCAGCAAACAGTCACAGCATCATATCGCTATAGAGACGATAAAGAAGATGCCAGATAAAGTGAATGCAATAGACGTCATATCAAAAAAGCATATGTGTCCCAGAGACGAATCTCGTTTGCCGTACCCTGTTTTCGAAAAATTTTGCAGCGAAAATGGACAGAATCAATGTAATTTATTCAATAAACAGATGTCAAAGATAGTTGATTCACTCGTTGGAACTACTCAGCACGTGGATGAAATCGTGAGTCTATGCAGGTCCAGAGGTGTATGTCCCCATAAAGCCGCCCTTGTTGCAGGGAAGGAAGCGGATGTCATAGTTTGTGATTACAACTATGTTTTTTCCGATATAAGGGAAAATATTTTCGATCTATTAGAATTAGAACTGGAAAATGCAGTAGTGATAATAGATGAGTCACATAATCTTCCAGACAGGATCAGAAGTCATCTTGAAGAGAGTATTACTGTTCAGATACTGAATGAAGCACATCAGATACTTCAAGGTTATTCTTCCTCATTGGCCAGTTTCATCAAAAGACTGAGTATGGAACTTGAGAGGGTAGATGAAAAAGAGAGGAAGATAGACAAAGACTTCCTAGATAACCTGATAAAGCAGGCGATGAAAGGGGGATTAAGTCAGTACGATTCAATAAAAGATATATTAGGTAATCTAGAAAATGTGGCACGAGATGTGTTAGAGGAAGATTCTGCAGCAACTGCTCCGATGTATGTTTATTCATTCTTATCAGCCTGGCAGGTAGAGGGGGAAGAGGTATTCAGATCATTTGAGAAAAATCCAAACAGGATTAACGTGGGTTTACTCGATCCATCCCTACTATCTAAAAAAGTTTTCAACAGAATTAGTGCCTCAGTACTCATGAGTGGTACGATGCATCCTGGAGAGATGTATGCTGATCTTCTCGGGATCGAAGACAAAAAAATAGATGTTTACGAGTCACCATTCCCAGAAAAAAATCGAAAGATTGTGAGTGTGGAACATCTTACCACTTCCTATAAAGAAAGAGGTGTAAGGATGTACCAGGCATACGCTAACGCTATCGCTGATGTGTCTAACAACACTCCCGGCAATACAGCAGTTTTCTTCCCATCCTATAATCTGATGGAAAGTATCAGCGATAGATTGAATATGGTCCATCTAGAGAAGAACATTATGATGGAAGATAGAAGCTATACAAAAAGAGAAAAAGATGAAATGGTTGATTCATTAAGACATTCTGAAGATAATCTCTTACTTGCGGTTCAAGGCGGTAGTCTCTCTGAAGGTGTTGATTACGCTAATAACATCCTCTCATCAGTCATCATAGTAGGAATACCTTTCCCACCTCCTTCTATAGAAGTAGAATCACTCCAAAAATACTATTCAAGAAAATTTGGAGAGCAAAAAGGATACCTTTACTCTCGTGTATATCCTGCTCTGAATAGAGTGCTACAGGCAGCGGGACGATGTATTAGAAGCAAAACAGATAAAGGGTTCATAGTCTTGATGGATAAAAGATTTAACTATTCTAGATATAAGAGTTCGATGCCAGATGACTTTGATTATGAAAAGACAAATGATTTAGTAAAAGAATGTAAAGAATTTTTTGAGATAAAATAAAACTAAAATTTTTTATTCCTTCTTCTTTTTCAGATAATCCATCTGATCCCATATAATCTCGTGTCCGAGTCCTTTACTTTCCAAGAGCCTGCTAATCTCACCAGTAACATCTTCTATCTCTGATTCTTCTTCAGCTATCCTGGGATAAAGATAGAATTCTACTCGTTCTCGATCTATTGGAAATATTATCCTATATCGTGCCTCCCTGTTATGACCTGTTGGTTTTTGATTTTTCTTCAGATCTTTCAAGTTTTGATCGATCAGCATCTCCATATATTCCTCTCCACTATCTTCAGGATACTGATCTGCAACGTTCATAAACGTTCTGTAAAGTTCTGGAAATACTGGTGCTAAGTCTTCATATTCTACCTCTTCGTTAAAACGTATCAAACTGTTCCGTTTGACGGTTTCATACTCTTCCTCTTCTTCCATGTTCTCACTTTCCAATAAATACCTTATGATTTGAATTTAATGGTCGGGATGTAGATCCTCATCTTCCGAGTCATCGATCGGGTTTAACCATATCGTGATCTCTTTTCCATCTATCTCCCAATCACGTTTATATCCTTCTTCTGCGCCTTTCTTCAACGTTCTCGACAATGTCTCCTGCATTATATAGTCTTTCATATCTTCTATGGCTTCTTGAACCTGAAGGTTCCCTCTGTACCTAGTGTGTATCTTCTGTGTGTAACCTAGTTCTAGATCCTTCCTCATCGTCTGTATCCGTCTAACGACATCTCTAGCGATTCCTTCTGTCTCCAGCTGATCGTCTATTGTTATATTTACAAACACTTTGAGACCACTTTTTTCACTGGCTGTATATCCCTCTTTTACTTCTTCACTTATCGCTACATCACTTTTCTCAAGTATGTACCCATCTATATTGGCCATACTCTGTTTATTGAGGGAATTTCTTATCTTAACCGGGTTTGCATCCTTTATAGCCTGAGCTACTTTATTTGCTTCACCTTTGTATTTTGGACCTAATGAAGAATAATTAGGTTCAGCCCTTGTTTCTGTCAGTTTACTCTCATCTTCATAAACTATGAGTTCTTTAACATTCAATTCATCTTTCAATATGTCTTTGAACTGGTTCACAGCTTTCTCTGCTTTGTTATCCAATTCAACGACTATCGCTTCTTTCAGTGGCTGTCTCAGTTTTATGTTTTCTTTTTGTCTAGCGTTCCTGCCTAACTCTGCTATCCTGATTATTTTATCCATGTTCTCCTCTAATTCTTCGTCTAACTT
>JBKHIX010000148.1:0-3645 GCA_046538435.1 Thermoplasmata archaeon
TGTGGATTGACGAATTTGAATACCATGTATTCACCTTTGACCCTGCTCTCCAATGCTCTTACTAACTTAGGAAGATTGTTGAAATCCTCCACAGCTATCTCATTACAGACAAGAGAATCCCTACTTTTTGAAAATAAGGCGTAACCGATCCTTTTTCCATCTTCATAGGCGATCTTTAGATTTTTGTTCTTAGGCCATCCACGGGCATCGACCATGTCCATAAAATCTGTTTCTCTAACGACTAATCCGTACAATGATTTCACGCTGTTTTCGTATGTTTTTCTTACATAATGTGGATCTTTATCCTTTTTGAATTCGATATCTGACTCAATATCATCAACCTTCTTGTAGGCTGCTGGAAAATTCATTACATCTTTGTATCCAAGCTTTTTGTAGAGATTATAAGCGACGAGATATTGATCAGTCATCAAGAACGAATACCTTACACCCTCCTCCTTCATCCTCTTGTGTGCTTCTTCGAAAAGTTTTGTAGATACTCCCTTTCTCCCTGCCGAAGGTCTTGTACATACGTTCCTGATACCTCCTACTTTTTCTATCCCCTCTTTAGTTTTTAGATGTGGATAGAGCATACCTAGGGTGCCTAGAACTTTATCTCTTTCCTTGGCGTAAAGTTCCCCTCCCCAGTCCGGTAATCTAGAATCGGCAGACATCATATCTTCAACGTGTTCTTTAGAGTAAGTATGATTGAAGCATGTCAGAGTCATCTCGGTCATCTGCCAGTCTTCAACTTCATCATAATGGACTATATTCATGATATTCTCTATATCTAAGGGGTATATATATATTCAAGTAAAATTGAATATCGTAAATAGAGGATAAATTACATAAACTTGTACATTCATGCAAATGTAGGTGGAAAGAAATGTCAAAGGTGTATTTCACTGACCTGTCGTCTGGTAGTAAGGAAGACAACTTACCACACAGGATAGAGAAATTGTTCAGGGAAGTAGGGGATGGTTTAGAGTATGAAGAAGATGATCTTGTTTCTTTGAAACTTCATTTTGGCGAGGCTGGCATAGATACGTATCTCCGGCCAGTTCGTGTTAATCCGATTATAAAAGCTGTAAAGAAAGCAGGTGGAAAGCCTTTCTTAGGTGATTCAAACACATTATACACTGGAAGTAGATCAAATTCTGTTGATCATCACAGGACTGCTCAGGAGAACGGCTGGGTGAGACCTGTAGTCGAAGCACCCGTTGTAATCGCTGACGGTCTTCACGGTAACGAGTTTTACGAAGTTGAAGTGAACGGTAAACACTTTGACGATGTAAAGATCGGTGCAGGATTCTACCAGGCAGACGCGATCATAGGTGTGAGCCATTTCAAGGGACATGCGATGACCGGATTCGGTGGAACATTGAAGACTCTAGGTATGGGATGTGCCTCTAGAGCTGGGAAACTGATGATGCATTATGACGTTGAACCGGAAGTAGACCTAGAGAAGTGTATCGGTTGTGGTGAATGTGCTAAATGGTGTCCCGCTGATGCCATAGAAGTGGATGAAAAAGCAGAGATAGATCTGGAAAAATGCATCGGTTGCGGAGAATGCAATATAGTCTGCCCGACCGGAGCTATAAAGGTGGAGGATTCATCTTCTAATGTCGATCTTCAGGAGAAGATAGCCGAGTTCGCTCATGGATCTCTCAAAGGTAAATACGATAAATCGATGTTCTTCAATTTTGTTATGGACGTTACACCCGAGTGCGACTGTCCTCCATGGAGAAGTTATCCTATGGTTCCGGATATAGGTATAGTCGCATCCAAAGACCCAGTTGCTGTTGAACAGGCTGCTTTCGATTTAGTGAAAGATGAGAAGGGAAGGGACTACGATTCTGGCGTTGATAAGTTCAGAGAAGAACATGATGTTGATCCAACCGCACAGATAGTACATGCAGAGAAGATAGGCATGGGAGAAAGGGAATACGAACTGATAGACATATCCGAATAAAAACCCATTTTTCTCTTTTCAATATACCCTCAAATTTATAAGTATCCTGATTTTATGAGGTATTAACCCCCTAACAGGTGTTGAAATATGGGAAAAGACGTTATAACTATCGTATCAGGACTACCACGCTCTGGAACCTCGATGATGATGAAGATGCTTGATGAGGGTGGACTAGAGCCATTAACAGATAATGTAAGGAGCGCGGATAAGGACAATCCTAAAGGTTATTACGAATTCGAGAGAGTCAAGGATCTACCAGAGCATACTGAATGGCTCGAAGATGCCAAAGGAAAGGCAGTCAAGGTTCTAGCAGAGCAGATCAAACACCTTCCAGAAGGATACGATTACAAAGTGATCTTCATGGAAAGAAACTTGGAAGAGATAATAGAATCTCAGAGAAAGATGCTGATACGTCAGGGTAAGGACCCGGATAAGGTATCCAGGGAAGAACTAAGGGATATGTTCACCAAGTATCGAAGTGTACTGAAGAACGAGATCAGCAGCCATCCCAACATGGAAGTTATCTACGTGAGCTACAACGATATCATGAGTCATCCAGAGGTGAGCGTGGACAGCATAATAGCTTTCCATAACGGTGAGCTCGATAAAGAGAAGATGGTCAATGTTATCGATGAGGACCTTTACAGGAATCGGGCTGAATGAAGATTTAATTTTTTCTAGGGATGATGGCTTTTTAGTTTGAAAATTGTTATTAATTAGATAAGTAGATGTATTTGCTGAGTTAAAAAATCAAAAAATAAAGGAGTTTTAGAAATAAAGTTCTACTCGTACCTTGTATAGAATCCCTTCGTCATCACTATGAGGTCCCTTTCCTCGAATCCTGGTATTTGATAGGGCACATCGAAATTAACGGTGCAGGATTCACCTGGTACAAGGTGCATAACTGCATTATCGTCCTCGGTTAGGCTTCTATTCAGATATTTCGTGTTTCCATTCACTTCCGTCTTTATAGTCTCCATCAAGTCAGCTTCCTGCACTTGAACCGGTGTTGGTGCTGAATTATCTAGTCCAACGTAGTCGATGTGATGATTTTTAGTACTTTCTATCTTGACTTTGAAGTCATCGAGATCGTGTCCTTTTCCTAAAACGTCCGTCAACTGATCCTCTAGAGGTATCACATAATCATGTGGATTATTTCTTGGATGTGTTACAGTCACGTTTCTCCATTCACTTCCATCAGCTTTTATGCTCACATAGAGAGATGTTTTATCAGCTAATGTGCCTATCTTAGATCCTTCAGTATAAGAAGAGAAGCCCGAACTTCTTAGTATCAACTTGTTGAACTGCCATCTACTCATCGATCTGTCACCGTAATCGAGTATGACCTCTGAACCTTCATCCATCTCCAGCCGCTTGTCGTCATTCTTTTCCTTAACCATGTTCAGTACATCATCACCTGTCGAATTGTATGCTTCTATAGGTGCGTCACTATTCTTGTAGGTTATATACTCGCCTTCAGGAGTTACCCCGACTTTGTAGC
The DNA here is from genome assembly GCA_046538435.1 of Thermoplasmata archaeon. Classification (GTDB taxonomy): domain Archaea; phylum Thermoplasmatota; class Thermoplasmata; order Halarchaeoplasmatales; family Halarchaeoplasmataceae; genus CAYSTL01. The sequence continues at coordinate 3,471 of JBKHIX010000148.1, forward strand.
CTTCTTTGTGATCTATCGTGTAGAGTTTCATCTGATCGATGAAGTCTTCAGAATTCTCGAACTCTTCTATCTTCATCGAGTACTGACCGTTCTTCTGCTGTAAATTCGTGTCCAATTTATAGTAATCAGTTACTTCTCCGCTTTGGAATTCCGATTGTACCATTAGATTGTTTTC
>JBKHIX010000149.1:0-3627 GCA_046538435.1 Thermoplasmata archaeon
AGAGGATGTGCGAGATGTATGGATATTCGCGTGAGGAAGCTCTGGGACTAACAATTGAGGATTTGAGTTCTGGAGAACATCCTTATACCCAAGAAGAAGCACAAAAGCGAATTCAAAAAGCTAAGGAGGAAGGTCCCATAACTTTTGAATGGCGAGGTCAGAAGAAGGACGGTACACTTTTTTGGGAAGAAGTCACACTTAGTCGAACTGAGATCGGCGGAGAATCGAGAATCCTTGCGAGTGTAATAGATGTCAACGAGCTAAAAATAGCTGAAAAGGAACTTAAAAAAAATGAAGAGAGACTGAAGAGAATTCAGGAATTAGCTAAAGTAGGAAGCTGGGAGATCGATTTAGAAACTAATGAGTTGATCTGGTCAGAAGAAACTTGCAGAATTTATGGTGTACCAAAAGATGAACAAATGAGCTTCGAAAAATTATTAAGTTTTGTTTATCCAAAAGATAGAGATTTTTTAGATAGAAAATGGAATGAAGCTTTAAAAACTGGAGAATACGACATTGAGCACCGTATCGTTGTGAACGGTAAAACGAAATGGTTGAAAGAGAAAGCTGAGATTAAATTTAATCAAGAAAAAAAGAAACCGAACAAAGTCCTAGGTAGTACGCAGGATATAACTAAAAGAAAAAAAGCCGAAATACAGATTGAAGCGAGTAAGGAAAAATTAGAGAAGTTGCATCATTTCAGTGCAAAGCTAGAGACGTGTCAATCTGAAGATGAGATATATTACTACACGATGAAGGCTACAGAGGAGATATTAGAATTTTATATGTGTTCAATTAAAGTGGTGGAAGGCGATTTAATAGTAAATAAAAAAGTTTCAAATGGTTATCCAGAAGATTCTGAACCCCTGCCTGTAGAGGACAGTATTGCGGGTAAAGCTTTTTTGGAGAAGGAATCATTCTTGAACTCAGATATACATCAAGAAGCAGAAGCTTCGCCTACTCTCGATATTTATCGATCGGGTATCACCGTTCCGATAGGGAAGTTCGCCATTTTCCAGGCAGTTTCCACCGAGGTCAATTATTTCGACGAAGAAGATCTGAAAATGGCAGAACTCCTGATGGATCATGTAAAGGAAGCGTTGGAAAGAGTAGAGATGCAGAAGAGAGAGGAATTTCTTCACTCTTTCCTGAAACATGATTTCCAAAACAAAATACAGATCGTGAAAGGATATCTCCATCTATTAGAGGAAGATGTTGATCTTCCTGACGAAGCTAAAAACTATATTCAGAAAGCAAAGAAAGCTACAACGTTAAGTGATGAAATAATAGAGAAGGTCAAGAAGCTCAAGCAAATAAAACAAGAGGATGAAATCGGCGAGGTAGAGATGGATTCCCTTTTAGATCAAATTTTGACTGAACATAAGAGTCAACTGGAAAAAGAAGGTATAGATATAGAGGTTCAAACATCAGGATGTAAAGTGAAAGGAGGAACATTGTTACAAGAAATGATTTATAATCTGGTAGAGAATTCGATAAAGCACTCGGATTGTGATAAGATCAGGATTAAAGGTGAAAGTGAAGGGGACGAGTGTGTTGTGACAGTTGAAGACGATGGTAAGGGTATTCCAGACGAGGTTAAGGAAAAGATATTCAAAAGGGGTTACAAGGAAGGCGAAAATGCAGGTAGCGGCTTAGGGATGTATCTGGTGAAGGAGATAGTCGAAAGTTACGACGGTAGTGTAGAAGTCAAAGATTCTGAGTTAGGTGGGGCACGGTTCGATGTTACGTTGATTTCAGAAGACTGATTTTCCTTTTTTCTCGATTAAAGAAAGGTATTGTGATTTTATAGAAGACTTTCGAAGGTCATATTATTTTATGGAATAAGAACTGTTTCGGGTTCACCCACTTTACCTAACAATTTTTACAATATGAACAACATCAGCCACCAACCGCTGTTCATACACGATCTACATCATCCAATCGCTTATCCAGTATAACCAATACAACTATTATTCCCGCTCAAACAGCACATTAGCGCTTATGACCTCTCAAAGAAAACAACTCCTAACCCTACTTTCTCTCGAATTATTACCGTTCGAATCCTTAATAGTTCGAATATAAATCAAAACTCCGAAAATTATTTTTATCTAAACTTTATTTAAAAAACATGAGTTGGAGGGAAAGATTAGGGTCTTACGAAATAGTGACAATAACTCTAGTGATGATAGGTGCTATACTTTTGCTATCTGCTCATACCATCAGATTTTTTGCGTTTGGCTATTACAAAGGATACATTGAAAAAATCAGCGATTTGAGTCTACTATCCAATCTAGTTCAACATGTAGGTCTTTTAATAATCGGAATCGGGTTCTTCCTGTCATTCAGAAAGATAAATCAAAAAATGGAGCTACCTCGGTGCTTCTCCTACCTAAATTATACTTACTTGATCCTATTGGCCCCTCAAATCTACTACATTTCCGTACTCGTCATCGAAGATTGGACGATAAATCTTTCAGACCTTACCAATAATTGGTATTTCTTCGGTTACTTTATACTCCCCGGAATAAGAAAGATTCTCCTAGTGATAATGTTCCTGTCCACATTTATCGTTATAGTAAAAAATGAAAGAATGAAAAGAACACAGATGACTCTAGAACAAACAACTGAAGAACGGTTAGAATAACATTTTTAATGAACTTAAATTCACCTTATTTTGAATAAAATTTCGATCACACACAACTAGTAGCTATCTCCCCAAATTAAAATCATACTGATGATGATCAAAACCAATCCAAGAACTGCACTAAGGTATAAACGACGTATATACACTCGGCCTTTTTCGATAGTTCTGCTTTTTAGAAGTTTGATCCCCCCATAGCAATATCACAATATCTGTGAATGAAATTATGATCAGATAACTCATCCCAAATACACCTAAAACCAGAGGGGCTCAGTAGAAAACCTTTCCCGTAGAAAGATTTTCTTTTATCAATATTTTTAAATCTGGAGTAACCAGGAGTGTTACTACTCTCATTCGAAGCAAGTTCTCGTGATACAGAAGTAGATAAGTGCATCCAAGTGCTGGCTGTCTGACGTCTAGATCTGACAGCCAGCACCAGGAAAGGGATGCACTCATGATAGATAAAAACAGATATATTAGCTTTTGCAAATCTGTCACGATGGTTGTTGAAACAAGTAATTCATCGGAAAATAAATATTTTCCAATTCTCACTCTTTCAAAGAACTCGTGATTTACCTAAGTATACTAGTAAATATTCTCCAAAGAAATATACAGTTCCTCAGAAAATCACACTGCTTGCTTTGAAAGAGTATGAAAATAAAAGCTATAGACATTTTAAAGAATGGTTAATGATCAGTGATAAAATTGTTGAATTTCTAGGTTTACCAGAAATTCCACATTTTACAACACTCAATAAATTCATGAATCGTATTAACACAAAAGTCGTTCAAACAATAATAGGTTTATTCAGTAACGATAAAATGGTCGATTTAGCGATTGATTCTACTGGAATGAGGTTAGAACATGGATCTTATTATTATACCAAACGGTTAAAACAGCTTGGCGTTAAAAGAACTGAAACTAATAAACAAAACATCTCAAATTGAGTATCGGAATCGATACCGATACTCAATTTATTGTTTCTT
>JBKHIX010000150.1:0-3613 GCA_046538435.1 Thermoplasmata archaeon
ATGGATATCAAAACCAACGATACGGTAATTGTTACAGAGATTATCAAGCACCCAATTCCATCCCCTATCCTCAGCTACATCTTCTGAAGCATTTAGATAACGTTTTAAGGCTGTTACTAAAAACGTTCCAGAGCCACAAGCAGGATCTAACAATCTCTTATCCAAAACCTTCCTCCCTTTGTAATCAACCGCATCCAAAATATAATCCACAACCTCTTGAGGTGTGTAAAATTCTCCAAGAGCTTTTCTAGTTTCTTTATCAAAATACCTTTGGTATAATATCCCAAGTGGATCGCCTCTAATCTCCGAAAAATCAAATTTACAAAAAGTCAACAAAATCTTTCTGATCTTTTCTCCAAAATCATCTGCTGCAATTATCAAATCATCTACTATAGAATACTTGTATAACTCTTCATAAGATTGATTCTCATAAGGTTCTGTCCACCAGTAAAAAATATCTTCTTCAAATACTGAGGATACCAATTTGTTTTTCATATTTTCTATCAATTTTTGTGTCATCTTAGCCCAGGAAGCTCTCGGAATCTCTTTCCTCCAAGAAGCCCGTTGAATCTCGTTTTCCAGAAACCCTACGAATCTAATATCAGAAAAACCATAATCTTCTGCAGATTTAGCTAATATCAACCTTGTAAACAACGCATAGGTCGTTTCTAAACAGAACATGAATTTGTACAGATCTTTCTTACCTTTACCCAGACCACACTCCTTCATGATAGGTTTCCATTTCTTTGGAACCTTATCTGGTTTCTTAGCATATGACATCTTCCAGAAATCATAAGCACTTTTCAAAAAGTCATACCCTTCTTTCTTCTCCATCTCGTTGAACAGGTTGATAGTTGCTTTAAGAAGATCACCGAATCCCGAATCTTTCTCTAATTTGAAATTTTCAAAGAAATGTTCTCTAGAAGCTTCTTCTTTGAGATTCAATTTTTCTTCCTTTTCTTTAAACCCCTCTAAATACTCGGTAACAACATCTATGTTCGTTAGATCATAGTCTGGCTTCTGTATATGTTTGACGATCTCCGCTCCATCACTAGATTCAAGATCTAATACGTTCATCCCGAATTTTTTATCGTAATTGTCTCGGATCCTTTTGAAAAAATGTAGTTCAAATCCGTTATACAAAAATCCGTATTTCGCCTTAAGTGGTATCATATACCTTTTCCACAGCTGGTCAAAGTGATCGCGAAGATTCTTGACAGAAGGTTTTTTGAATTCGATAACGGCGACTACATTACCGTAATCGTCCGTAACGTGGATATCGGTTCTTTTCTGTGCTTTAACCGTTTTTTCCACGTGGATATCTTCTTCATCGTATCTCAGTACCTCTAAAATCCCAGATCTATGAAAGTATCTTTTTAACTTCTCTTCGCTGATATCCTTATTCTTTTTGCATCTATCGTGTATGTTAGTTAGTTTTTCTAATATCACGTCTGGTTCGGGAATGGTCAACACCTTGTAAGGGTAATCAGAAGAGTGATTAAATTGTTTTTGGTCGGATTTACATAAATAAAAGAGATACAAAAAGATTAGTTTTCTCTAATCAATTACTTCGATCTAACTCCGTACGGACTTCTTTATACTATGGACCACCATCGTAGCAAATATCGCCGATAAGATCACTACAAAAGAGATCGATAGCGTGTAAATATCTCCTATGGGCTCAGGTTCCACGGATACTTCTTTGCTCATCTTATCCCCCTGGATCATCATACCTCTGTACTTGAGAGCCACGCTCACATCGTAATCTCCTGCCTGTGCCTCCCAAGAGATGTTTTTCCACTTCGATCCGTTAGCGTTCAACTGGACACCGGTTATATTTCCGATCTCAAAGCTATCGACATAATAGATCACAGTCACATTATCGATCGGTTTAGATTCATTATTTCTGATCAGGGCACTTATAGTGATATTGTCTCCCTCCATGGGCTCCTCATCCGACAGCTGGATATCTTCCACGATTATTTCAGGTTGTCCAGGAGCACCCTGCTCCTGTCCTCTAGCACTGAAACTAAAAAAGTTATTGCCTGCCATCAATACCAATATTAAGAACACGAACACTCTACAAAATCTAGAATTTTTGGTTGACATCATTCCATCCTCCTTTTATTTGCGAAATACAGGCTTAAGATGAATAGGATTATCGCATAGCCAAGAAGTACGTATATACCGGTATAGAAATCAGGAGAGAAAGAAGCAGAACTCCCAAATGGACCTCCATTTCGAAAATCTGATGTTTGGACCACGCCCAAGAGATCGATGATAAAATCCTCATAGTATGATATCAAGAACCACGGCTCAATATCTACCATCTTTAAGACACTCTCAGTTATCGGGATTATCATCATCAAAGAGAAGAAACCCAAAAGGGTAGAAGTTATCGACCTTTTCATCACGCTGCTGAAGAAAAATATCAGACTTATCGCTCCGAACATGTAGAGTACCGAGAAAAGATACGATTTCATGAATTCTACACCCATGCTTGATATACCATAGACATACTGGATCTCCAGCGCCGTGACCCCATAATATATCGTTACTACGGAGAATGTAGCGATGGCTGAAGCGAGATATTTCCCGATAAATATACTGTTATGATCTTGAGGTGTCGGGAACAATATTAGACCTGTTTTGTTCTCGAACTCCGAAGAGAGTATATCTCCTGCGAAGAGTGCTCCCGAGAGTATTATCAATAGATTGACGAAACCAAGATTGGTAGAGGCGAATCCCTCAGCCGTATCTGCAAGACCCATGTTCCATATCGTTGGGACTATGTAAAACACAGAAGCTAATAATATAGACAGAACCACAGCCATCTGGATCCTGTTGCGTCGGTAATGCTTTCTCAATTCAAATTTAGTGGAGAGAAACGTGTCGTACATATCGCTTTTTATATTATCCAATATTTTGGTCATCTTACCCCTCCATCACTTTTCCCTGCCAGGGAGATATATAGATCTTCTAAGTCCTTCTTTTCGTAACTGAAAGATACCACTTCGAAGCCTTCATCTATCAGTGATGTGAGGATCTTATGCATCCTTTCTTTCTTTCCACTGTTGTATATCCGGACCTTGTTCCCATCGACCCTTATCTTATCGATGTACTTCAACGTCTTTAAACTATCTATCTCATCTTCGGATAACGGATCTAAAAATTCGACGGATATCCTATTGTGTTTCGCATCACCAACTATCGTTTCCACGTCATCGTAAGCGACTATCTCTCCTTCGAATAAAAAGATGACTTTATCGCAGGTGAGACTGACCTCGTTGAGTAGATGTGAGCTCAAAAATATGGTGATATCTTTCTCACTTAAACTGTTGATCAACTCTCTGATTTCTTTTATACCCTTTGGATCCAGACCCATGACTGGTTCGTCCAATAACAGTATTTGTGGGTCTGATAAAAGTGCTAAACCTATCGCGAGTCTTCGTTTCATACCCGTGCTGAAGTCTTCGATCTTTTTGTGTTCCCATTCCTGCAACCTTACCGTTTTGAGAACTTTCTTAATCCTCTGCTTTATACTTTCATTGTCCATCCGATACACTTTCCCAAAATGTGTAAGGAGTTCGTTCGGAGTGAGATATCCATACAT
>JBKHIX010000151.1:0-3592 GCA_046538435.1 Thermoplasmata archaeon
GTAAAAAATGATGGTCGTAGTGGTAATGTGTAACTATCATGTGGTCTACATCTTCTGCCTTGCAGGTTATCTTTTCTTTCGCATCAGAAAGGAGCTGATATTTTCTATCAGTATCCATCGGATAGCTTTTCTGCATCACAGCAGCAGATGGATCTATCATGATATTTGTATCATCCGTACTGACCTTCACACACAAGCTTTTTGCACCCATGCTGTCTGACCAGATGGGCTCGACCTTTATCTTGTCCATTTTAATTTAATCTCCTTCGAACTGAACAAATTTCAGTATTTTTTCCAAATCCTCCTTATCATCGATAATACATTCTAAATCACTTTTAGTTTTCGGTTGTTTTCGAAAGATGGTTGCAGCTCTTTTTTTACCGATTCCTGGTACAGCTTTTAGCTGTTTGAAAGATACCTCCTTCAATGAGAAAGGATGATGGATTCCAGTCACACTCCTGTAACCGTAATCTGTGACAACGATATCATAATACTTACCCAATTCTAAGGGATATTCCACCCCTATCAGTAAAGGATAAGTGCCAACCTGTCTCCCGAAGGTATTTTTTCCTTCTCTTTTTTCCATGTATACGTCTTTCAGAACAATTCCCTCTGGTAGCATTTTCCTGAGCATAGGTCTATCGACTTCTTTCCTCACTCTTTCCTTGAATTTTTTAAATTCACTTTTATGCTTGACATCAAATTCGTCATCTGAAGACATGACCTGTCTGATGTTTATCCTTCTGAGGAGAACATTTTCATCCAATAAGTCTTTTAGAAATTTAAAATTCTTTGAGTATGTATCTGAATCTTCACATTTCAATCCAGATAAAAAATTAAGTCCTGGCAGCAGTTTGGGCATACCATTTTCTCCTCTCTCTGCTCCTGTTTTGTTTATCATCTTTACTGCCTTAATGACCTCATCTGGATTAGAATTCAAGTTATTTTCTTTGATTACTTTTTCATCGACTGATTCTATACCCAGAGATAGAACATTACCACTTGTCGTGTTTTCAACAATGCATTCTAATATCTCTTCAGACTTGTCAGGGTAATTTGCAATCACTGATGGATTTGCATTATCTACATGTAAAACTTTAATTTCTTCACATCTTTTCCATATACCTTCATAAAGCTCTCTTATCTCTTCGGGAATGGGTTTTGGGGTTTCTTTCTCACCAATCCCTTCGGCTTTATAGCTAAGAGAACAGGATTGACCACCTAATCGGAAGTTTCTAATCCCCAACTCGTAAAGTCCTCCTATTTCTTCTATAATATCTCTTTGATCTCTAAATTCAGGTTTGCCGTAAAGAGGTTCTGAACAAAAGGAGCACCCACCAGTTATATAACGAGGGCACCCACGGTATGGACCTACTTCTGCCAATAGTGGATCTGGATACATAGGATGTCTTTTCACTACTTTGGCACCTTGCACCAGCCATCTGTTCCTTTCGTGTAAAGTGGTCCATCTATCCCTTTCTACACCGTTCAGGTATTCATAAAAGTAAGCTGAAAGGTCTTTTTTAGAATAGTGTTTATAACCTTCTACATCAGAGAATCTAGCTAGTGGTCCCCCTAGAAAAGTTTCAACAACTGCCTTTTCAGCGATATCTTCAGCTTCCCTTTTTGTAAGAGGAGTACCGCTTAGATAATTTCCTGGTACCGTGACACCACCGTGAACGATTATCTTATCAGCTATCGGTAAACCATAATTTCTGAATTCATCAGCTGTGATGTACTCCCAGTTTAAACAGTGCTCTTCAAGAACACCAGATATCAATCTAGGTTCTGGGGATATGTAAGGTGGAACACCTAAGAGGCTTGGTTCATCTACATATCCATCGATGATGAGTACATCTGTCCTTTCACGGATATCGTCTTTACATAGTTTTAGGGTTTCAGTCATCTTCAAACAACCTTTTCTTAGCCTTTTTTATAGTTCCACTTGTTGTGGTGGTTTTTACAATACCTTCATCTATTTTTATAGCATTCAAGATTTCAATAGCCCTCTCTTTTTTATCATGATTGCATCTAATTATTCCTTTATCTCCTGTGAAAACGGTCAGCCAGGGGGATATGTCTTGATATTCATCATAACTAAAATTTTCTCTGATAGATGCTATCATCCTTTTTCTATCAGTACTGGCTCCTTCTATAGTAAATGCTATGTATCGTTGTTTCTTTTTCATCAAATAAGTCAACCTTCCAAACATTTAAAAGATTTTTTACAGCTCAGTTCTTAACTCTTCTTCGAGTTTCTCTAGATCCTTTACCGCCTGATCTCTGTATAATTCATCGAGTTCATGCGAACTGTATCTTGCTTCTTCAAACAAGTTTGTTATTTCTGAAATGATTTCATCAGAAACATCAAAATTTTTCATAGCATAATTCATGAATTCTCTTGAAGTCATAGACTCCTCAAATTTGATTCCTTTCTTTTTAAATATATTCATCATATTCTTATAGGCATTTATTATGGCTTTTCTAACACCTTTGATTTCCCTAAGTTCATTCCTTATACTTTTAAACTCTGATGATATATTCTCTTTTTTCTGATGATCGAAGTTTTCATCTTCCATATCTACTATTTCATCTAAATTGATATCCTCTTCATCCTTTGTTTTAAATTCTGTTATTAAAATTAATGTAATACCTATCAGTATAATAGGAAATATTATATTACCATGTGAGCTTGTTTTTTTGAATATATCTTCTCCACTAGGAATATCTATATCACTTGATATAGTCCCTGTTTTTCCTCCTTCATTCTCAGTCTGATCCATATTGAAAGCAAAGACAGTAGTAGTTATCAATATAGCTAGAATCACGACAGAGATTTGTGTCAGCAAAACTAAATCAGATTCAAATAATATACCAAAGATAGTTACGACTAACAATAAAATTAGGATCAGTATGAAAACAGTTAATAGAATATTGAAAAGTTGTGAAGAATCGTTTTGTCCACTAATGCCTTCCCGGATATTTTCTGGAGAAAAAATTGCTCCCTCGTATTCAGAAGTCGTTTTGATCATGATATAAAGGAAATTACCAATAACCCAGGAAGATAGTAGAACAAGCAAGATGGCTAAAACAAACAGTTTATTTTTATCCGTGTGGTCCACCTATAGTAAATTTACGTCTAATCGATATAAAATCGTTTTCCTGAAAATCCATTAATGTTATATGAAATTACTTATTCGTTAGATGTGATGAAGTTTTATTATCCTGGGAAAAAGTTTCCAAGCTTCTCCGTAACGGGACCTAACTGCTCACTTAACTGTCCACATTGTGAAGGTGAATATTTACAGAGTATGATCCCAGTAGAAACTCCAGATAAACTATTAGAGCAAGCATTAAAATTGTCAAAACAGGGTGGAAAAGGCTTTCTTTTAAGTGGAGGTACTGAGCCGGATGGCAAAGTACCCTTGTCTGATTACTATCCCACATTAAAGAAAATTAAGAAAAAAACTGACCTTCAGGTCAATATTCATACAGGCATACCTTCAGAGGAGGACGCTGAAAGATTAAAAGGTGCAGATATAGATGTAGTATCGTACGATTTTATAGGTGATGATGAAACTATCACGAAAAT
>JBKHIX010000152.1:0-3533 GCA_046538435.1 Thermoplasmata archaeon
ATCAGATATGAACCTGAAGAGTGTATTTTACCACAATCCAATTATGAGGATGATGAGTTTGTTAATAAATTAAAACAGGAAAACGAGATGATGATCCATACTCATAGAGATGATGCCTTTTTCACCGCAGAATCTAAGCTTCTAGAACACTTCGGAACAAAAACCCTTGAACCCTTCGATCTGGAAGATAAAGGTAATGCTGTTAAAGCTGCCGGAGCTGCGTTAGATTACTTAGAAGACACCCAAAAAAGAACACTTGATTACATCCAAAGGATACAAGTTTACTCACCTGATCAATATATGACCTTGGATGCGACAACTCTGAAAAATCTAGAGGTCTTCAGAAGTCTAAGAGATGATTCTAAAAAAGGTACTTTACTGAATGTTTTAGATGATACAATCACAGCAATGGGCTCTAGAAAATTGAGAAACTGGCTTCAGCAACCTCTTTTAGATATAGATCGAATTAGAGAAAGGTTGAATGCTGTAGAAGAACTAGTCGATGAAATATTCCTTAAAGATGATCTTAGAGAACAGATGGACGGTATATATGACTTAGAACGTTTGATAAGTAGAGTCGTATATGGAAATGCCAACGCTAGAGATTTACTTGGAATTAAAGATACTTTGGAGAAGATCGAGCCTTTGATAGAGATGCTAGAAGATACTGAAAGCAGAAAACTTAATGAAATTAAAGATAGAATCGATCCTCTAACTGATATAAAAGACAAAATCGATTCTGCTATTGTTGACAATCCACCAACTACAGTGAAAGAAGGAGGTATTATCCAGGAAGGATTCGATGAAGATCTAGATGAGCTAAAACGAAAATCTAGAGAGGGAAAGGAATGGATAAATTCTCTTGAGAAGAAGGAAAGAGAAAGAACTGGAATAGAAAGATTGAAAGTCGGATATAACAAAGTCCATGGATACTATCTAGAAATCTCAAAAACTCAAACAGATAAAGTTCCTGAAAATTACAACAGAAAACAGACCTTGAAAAATTCAGAAAGATATTACACACCTGAACTGAAAGAAAAGGAAGACGAGATAATAAGCGCTGAAGAGAAGATGGAAGCTTTAGAATACGAGATATTCAAAAAGCTGAGAGAAGAAGTGGGAGATGAATCAGAACGGTTCCAAAATACTGCTGAAACTATAGCAGAACTCGATGTGCTCACTTCATTCGCTCATGTATCTATAAGAAATAATTACAACAGACCAGAAGTCTATCCCGATGATAAGATAAAGATAAATGATGGAAGGCACCCTGTAGTCGAAAAAACGATAGAAGAAAATTTTGTGCCCAATGATTGTTTGATGGATAACGGAAAGAACCAGTTCCTCATAATCACCGGGCCTAACATGTCCGGTAAATCAACATATATGAGACAGGTAGCACTCATCACACTTTTAGCACAGGTAGGCTGCTTCGTACCTGCTGAAGATGCAGAAGTGGGTGTAGTCGATAGGATATTCACCAGAGTGGGTGCGTTAGATGACCTCACCAAAGGTCACTCTACTTTCATGGTAGAGATGGTGGAACTATCAAATATACTTCACAATGCAACTAAAAATAGCTTAATCCTATTGGATGAAATAGGAAGCGGTACAAGTACCTTCGATGGATTAAGCATAGCTTGGGCCGTTACGGAGTATATTTCAAGAGAGATAAACGCAAAAACTCTATTTGCCACCCATTATCATGAGATTACTGAGTTAGAAAAATCATTGGATAGTGTTAAGAATCTTCATGTTGCAGCGAAAGACACAGGTGGAGAGGTTAGATTTTTGAGGAAAGTAAGAGAAGGTAGTACTGATAAGAGTTATGGGGTCCATGTAGCATCACTTGCAGGATTACCTGATCCTGTAGTTCAAAGAGCACATGATGTTTTGGAACAGATAGAGGATGACCATACAATCAAAATGGAGAAAAAAGATGGACCTAAGTTCACACAGATGACTTTTGATGTACAGGGTAAAACAAAAACTGATTCACATCCTGTTTTAGAGAATTTACAAAATATTGATGTTGAAAACCTTACACCCATGGAAGCAATAAATAAACTATGGGACCTGAAAAAGAAGATGGGGGATGAGAATGAGTAGAATACAAATCCTATCTCAAAAAACAGTCAATCAGATAGCAGCAGGTGAAGTGATAGAAAGACCGGCTTCAGTCGTTAAAGAATTAGTAGAAAATTCTTTAGATGCTGATGCGGATGAAATCAAAGTTGAAATATATGATGGTGGGAAAGAAAAGATCGTTGTTAGAGATAACGGACTCGGTATGGGTCCAGAAGAGTTAGAACTCGCGTTCAAAAAACATGCTACGAGTAAGATAAACAATATCGAAGACCTGGATGATCTATCTACCCTGGGATTTCGTGGAGAGGCTCTTCCAAGTATTGCATCAGTCGCAAAAGTAACTGCTATCACAAGAACTGAAGATCAATTGGAAGGAACTAAACTGACAATAAATGGAGGAGACATCAAAGATAAAGAGGAAACTGGCTGTGCAGTGGGAACCACGATAATAGTTGAGGATTTATTCTATAATACCGCAGCTCGAAAGAAATACATGAAAAAGACTAACACAGAACTCGCTCATGTCAGCGATGTAATTACCAGAAATGCGTTGGCAAATCCAAAGTGTTCCTTTTCTTTAGAGCATAATGAAAATGAACTCCTTTTCGTACCAAAAACAGATTCTCAATTAAAGAATATCAAGGCGATATATAGTAAGGAAACTGCTAAAAAGATGATCAGTATCGATGAAGAAAATGACTACTTCAGGGTAAAAGGTTTTGTCTGTAAACCTGAAATAACTCGTTCTAACCGAAAACATATCTACACTTTTATCAACTCTAGATATGTAGAGAATAAATTATTGAAGGATGCAGTGACTGAAGGGTACGACACTCTACTTCCAAAACACAGATACCCCCTAGCCTTTTTAGATATCAAAATAGATGGTGAAAAGATAGACGTAAATGTACATCCAACGAAAACAAAAGTTCGATTCCAGGATAAGAAAAAGGTAAAAAATAATTTATCCAATATTATCAATGAAGCACTTTTATCTGAGGATCTTATACCAGAAAGGACAAAAGAATTTGATAGAGGATCATCAACATCCGTTCCAAGCACTTCGATATCTGATGAAAATGAAATAAAACATTTCCAACAGCAATCTACCCTATCTTTAAAAGAAGAGAGCGAGGTCAAAGAATCTAAACTATCTCACATGAAAGTACTAGGGATAGTCAAAGATAACTATATTTTAGCAGAAACTCCATCAGGACTTGCTATCATTGATCAGCATGCAGCCCATGAAAGAATCAATTATGAGAATTTTAAAAATAAATTCGAGGATAAAATATCAAGTCAAAAATTAGTATCACCTACCAATATTGAACTAAAACCTAGATATGCAGCTATATTGAGAGCTAATGAAGATTTGATAAAAGGATTAGGGTTCGATATAGAGAACTTTGGTAGAACTACGTTCAGAATCAAAGGTATACCAGTTA
>JBKHIX010000041.1:0-14381 GCA_046538435.1 Thermoplasmata archaeon
TTCCTTCTCTAATCAAATTGATTAGATTTTTAACGTCTTCCCAATCAGCTACTTCAACTGTTGAATGAGAATATCTTACCGGTACTCCGATGGAGATAGTTGGACATCCTGATTCTTGAAGAGCCATACCATCAGTTGTTCCACCGGTTACACCATACTGATATGGTATGTCTTTTTCTTCAGCTACATTTTTGAAATGTTTAACCATCTTTGGAGTTGAGATGGCTCTAGTATCGACCATCCTTAGAACTGGTCCTTCTCCGAATTTTATAGGTTTGTAGAATTGTTCTGCACCTGGCATATCAGAAGTGGTATATGTGTCTAAAGCTATTACATAATCAGGTCTGAGAGTATTTGCTACTACTTTAGCACCTCGCAATCCTATCTCTTCCTGTACACTCCAGATATAAGATGGAGAAATGCCCAATTCTTCGTCTTTTAAATCCTTAAGTGTTTCCAAGAGAGTGTAGGAACCTATTCGATTATCCAATCCTCTTCCCGTTATCTTGTTTCCTGCAAGTCTTAATAATTTTTTATCGAAGGTGATTGGATCTGGAACGTCTATACCGAGTTCTTTAACCTCTTCAGCAGAAGAAGCACCAACATCTACTCTAATCTTAGTCCATGGTGTAATCTCTTCTTCCTTATCTTTGTCAGTTGTAAGATGTGGTGGTTTATGACCTATCACACCATTTATAGGACCTTTTTCGGTATGGATGGTAACATGTCTTCCGGGGAGTAAAGCGTCCATTATCCCTCCGATCTTCTTTATTCTTACGAATCCATCGTCTTCGATGTTCGATACTACCATGCCGATCTCATCCATATGAGCTACCATGGCAACAGATGGACCTTCTCCTTCTGGACTGTATAATAGATTCCCGATATTATCCTCGCTTATATTTTCTGAATCTTCAATCTCAGCGTAGTCCAATACCAAACCTTTCATTTTGTCTCTGATCGCGTCTTCATAGCCTGAAACACCAGGCTCCATTATGATTTTTTCAAATACATCTAATCCTTCTAGTTTTTCCATATCATTTCACCTCAATATATTGGGGGGGACCCCTTGATTTCAAGTGAAAATCAACAACACGCAGGTACGTTTATTTATTCCGTAAACGGAGGATTCTTTATTTCAGCTTCCTTTTTCTTTCCCCTGATATCAATCTTTACTTTCGTACCCTCTTCATGATATCCAGGGTCAAGATAACCCAAAGCTATTCCTTTTTCTAAAACCGGTGATTTTGTTCCGCTTGTAATCACTCCTATCTTTTTAACGTCATCGTATATGTCGTATCCATGTCTTGGGATACCGTTTCCTTTCATTATAATACCTTTAAGCATTTGATGATCTGATTCTTTAACTTCTTTAAGTTTTTCTTTTCCTAAGAAATCATTATCCCAATCGATCGTCTGTTTTTCCCACCCTGTCTCTATGGTGGTTCTAGATTCATCGAAATCTTGACCTGATAATAAGAATCCAAATTCTAATCTTAAGGTATCTCTAGAACCTAAACCACATCTTGTAGGTGGATCCTCAAGTTCCATGAATTGTTCCCAAAGTACCTTTCCTGCTTCATTAGGTAGCGCTATCTCAAAACCATCTTCACCTGTATAACCACTTCTCTGAACTATGGGTTTATCAGCCATTGGCCATTCTGGATCAAAAGCATCCATCACTTCATCGTTGATCTTCATTTTCTTTCCTCTGAAGAATTCGATGTCTGATACATCACCTTCACAAACTTTTAACATGATTTCTTCTGCTTTTGGTCCCTGGAGCGCAAACATTGCAGTTCGATCAGTAATATCGTTGAGGTATTCTTCTCCTCCTTTTTCAGCTAAAAAATCATAGACTTTTTCATTGTTCCCTGCATTGGGTACTATATAACATGAATTTTCAGACAGTCTGTTAACCAATGTATCGTCAATTATTCCTCCGTCCTCATTGAGGATATGTGCATACTTTATCTGATCGATCTCTGAATCTGTGATGTCTTGTGTACAGTGTTCACTAATAAATTCAATAGCTCCGTCCCCTTTAACTAATATCTCTCCCATATGAGATACGTCAAAAATACCTGCCTCTTCTCTTACTGCCATGTGTTCTTTAATTATTCCTTCAAACTGTAAAGGCATGTCATAACCGCCAAATTCCGTCATCTTCGCTCCTGCTTCTACATGATTTGAGTGAAGGGCTGTTTCTTTCATATTTCCTGTATCATCTAGTGGTTTAAAGTTTTTATCTTTTTAGAAAAGAAACTTAGGTAAGATTTATTATGTTTACATCTAATGAACTTAATAGGTATAGATATGAAAGAATATGATCTGATCTCTATAGGTACGGGATCCGCTATGAGTATTGTGACTCAGGTGTTAAGTGACGATCCAAGTAAGAAAGTGGCTGTAATTGAAAATGAAGCTCCGGGCGGCATATGTTTGACAAGAGGGTGTATACCTTCAAAGATGTTGTTGTATCCTGCTGAAGTTGTAAATCATATCAAAGACTCAGATAAATTCGGTATAGATGCTAATATTAAAAATATTGATTTTAAAGAAGTCATGAGTAGGATGAGAGAGCATGTTATTCCCCAGAGTAATCAAATAGGTCATAATTTGAAACATAGTGATGATTTAAATTTCTACCAAGATAATGCTGAATTTGTCGATGATTATACACTTAAAGTAGGTAGTAATACAATAAAAGGAGATAAAATAATATTAGGTACTGGATCTCGTGATATTATACCACCTATAAAGAATATCGATAATGTAGATTATCTTACAAGTAAAAATTTTTTAGAAATAAAAGACAAACCAGAAAGCATTGTTATTGTTGGAGGTGGATATATCGCTGCAGAATACGGTTATTTCTTATCGATGATGGGTTCTGATGTTACTATAGTTGGTAGAAATCCACAATTTATTCCTTCAGAAGAGGAAGAAGTTTCTGATCTTGCGGAAAAAAAATTGTCTGGATATATGAATATTAAAACTGGATATGAGGTAGTCGGTGTTAAGAAAAGATCTGGAAAAAAATTAGTTTTTGCTGAGAGTAAAGATGGAGATAAAATAAAGATAAGATCTGATGAATTATTGATAGCTGCAGGAAGAAGGTCAAATTCAGATATACTTAAACCTGAAAAATCAGGGGTTGAAACAGATAAAGGTGGTTGGATCAAAGCTAATGAATATCTTGAAACAACTAAAGATAATATTTGGGCCTTAGGTGATGCAACTGGTAAAAATATGTTCAAGCATGTAGCAAATTATGAAGCAGAATTGGTGTATTATAATGCATTTACTGATATGAAAAGAAAAGTAGACTATCATGCTGTTCCTCACGCTATATTTACAAATCCAGAAGTAGCTGCTGTTGGAATGAAGGAAGAAGAAGCTAGAGAAAATCATGATATCTTAATAGGTTATTATGGTTATGAAAATACAGCTAAAGGTTCTGCCATGGAATTAAAGGATTATTTTGTAAAAGTTATAGTTGAACAGGAAACTTATAAAATATTGGGTGCCCACATAATCGGACCTCAAGCCTCTGTTCTCATCCAAGAGATAATAAATTTGATGTATACAGATGATCAAAGTGCTATACCAGTGTTTAGAGGAATGCATATACATCCTTCCTTAAGCGAAGTAGTAGATAGAGCCTTTTCAAATCTTCACTCACATAAACATACACATTGAAATCATCTATCTACTAAGAAAAAATTTAAGTAAAGTTCTACGATTCAAAGTAAATATGAGTTTGAAAAGAGCATACAAGAAAAATCAGTTTCTGATCTCTCCAATTCTTCTAGTAATCAGTGCAATATCTTTGGTGATCGGATTATTTGGAACAGTATTGAGTGGAAGCGCACCAGGAATCTTAAGTGAAATAGAGAATACATTGGGAAATTGGGCATACTGGCTCCTATTATTAGGTGGTTTATTTACTTTCATTTTTGCCTATGTTATAATAGACCTATATAGAAAATTGAATGAATTTAATGAATTATTTGAAACGATCAGTAAGAGTAAATTTATTAAAAATATAGCTAGGATAGAAACATTAGCTTTAAAATTAGGACCTAAGTATGAAGAGAAGGTTATTGAAAAAGAAGAAGATTATAACTTAGACCGTTAGTCTTTAAATTTCCACTTGAAATAAAGGGGTCCCCCTCTTTTTTATATCAAGCGACTGTAGTCTAGACTGGTTAAGACTCAAGCTTCCCAAGCTTGCTACCCGGGTTCAAATCCCGGCAGTCGCATCATTCCAATATATCTTTTGCTTTTTCAAAATCAGGTTCTATATCTAACGACCTTTCTATAGATTCTTTCCAATCTTCATCACCAATTCTTTTTTGAGCTATAGCTCTATAATACCAAGTGACGTGATATTTTTCTTCAATATCTAAGGATCGGTTTAGATTTTCTAATGCGTCCTCTAGTTCATCTTCTTTAATCAAACAAAAACTATAGTTGTTCAGATACATAGGTGAATCGCCGTTATTTTCTACAGACTTTTCAAAAGCCTTTAGAGCATCTTCAAATCTTCCCATCTTGAATAAAATACATCCTAGGTTGTTGTAGTATATTGGATTATCTATATCTGTAACTTCGTTCAGGAGCTCTATACTTTCTTCTTTTTTGTTGTTTGTTAAGTAGAGGATAGAAAATAAGTTGTAAAAACGGTTCTCATCAATAAATTCGATTTTCTCATCATCTTCTTCTAGGTGACCTTCATTACGGATTTTACACCTGTATATCTCTTCTAAGATATCTTGAAGACCTTTTTTAGGGATATTTTCTAGTAATTCTATTGCCTGGTTTTGTTTTTTCAGTTTAATCAATGATAAAACCTTCTTTTCATCTACAACAATATTTTCTATATTCAGATCATCTAGAATATTTTTCGATTCAACAAAATCACTTTTATTATATTTTATTTCTTCAAGGTTTAATTTAGAGTTTATATTTTCACTTTTTTTATTGAATATTTCTTCAGCCTCTTCCAGATTACCTCCTTCAAAAAGAAGGCATCCAGTGATTTCATCATCTTCATTTACAACCTTAAATGCTTCTTCATTTTCGCCCAATTTCCAAAGTAATTCTGATATATTTTTCTGCCTCGTTAGATTTGAACTTTGTGATTTCTTCACATTCTCTTTTATCATCTCATCAGTTCTTTTTAACTCAATTTGCTTTTCTAAAACATCTTTTAGTTGTTGAGCATCCTTATGCTCTGGTTCTAGGTCTAGAATTTTGTTGACACTTTCAAGAGACCTTTTGTAATCATCTTTTTTGTAAAGATAAGCAGCATTGATGTATTGATATACTGGGTTCTCAGGTTCTATTTCTATCAACTTCCCAGAAACCTCAGTAGTTTTATCTATTTTACCCTGTTTTTCAAATATCTGAGCTTTATTCATCAAGGCTTGAACAAAACTTTCGTCGATGGAAATGGCACTATCAAGAGATCTCAATGCCTCGTCCAGTTCTCCCTTTTTCAAGTAACAAAGTCCTATATTGTTCCACGTTTCTGGAGATTCAGGTTCTATTTCCAAGGCTTTTTTGAAACATAGGATAGCTTCATCCAAATCTTCGTTATTATAATGAGCTTCACCTTTAGCCTTCCATGCTTCTAGATATATCTCATCAAGTTTTATTGCTTGTTCTAAGGCATCTATTTCGTTTTGATATGACTCTATTTCGTGATATGCTTTGGATAGTAAAAACCAACTTTCCTTTATACTCTCATCTTTTTTTATTATCTCGATTATCTCATCAATTGCCTCCCCCGGTTTTCCCTCTTCAATAGTTTGTCTTGCATCTTCCATCATGTTTTCGATCTGTTCTCTTACAATCTTCTCTTCTTCAAAATACAGATTTTCTCGAAGGTTGAATTTTTCTAATAATTTGTAAAAGTTCTCTATACCTGCAACTTCCACGTCAGAATTGAAAGTTTTTCTTACTCTTTGATGAGATAAAATGAATCCATTGATATTATCATCTATCAATTTTTCTAACATTTTTATTTCATTTTCTATATCTTCTGATCTAGAACACTTTACAATATAATCTTTAGTTTCATCCGTCCTCTTTATAGAAGCTTCTACCTGTATATCTCCACTCACAGATTTGACGGTTGATATCTTGAAACCCATCTTTTCAAGTAAGTCTATGCAGAGTTTTTCGAATTTTTCTCTGCTCATCGACTGTATTTTTTCTGATAACCGCTCTTCTATATTCAAAGATTCACCTTTGTTATTATAATGAAATACGTTTCTTAATATTTTAATCATTACATCGTGTTGTTCGATCTGTATCTTTCTATTAGGGTTTTCCAATCGATCAAATTTTCTTGAGGTCCAGCCGATTCCACAGTGAAACTGGCCCTTGCAGAGGCTATTTTACATGATTCAACTATATCGAATCCTCTGTTTAGAGCTGCATAAAAGCCCGCTCTGTAGGCATCACCAGCACCAGTTGGTTCTTTCAGTTTATCCGGCTTGAAAGCCGGTATTATGGTCTTTTTATCGCCATGGTATAATATAGATCCTTCATTTCCCTTCGTGACGATGAAGGTTTCTAAATGATCGAATAGTTCCATTGGATCATTTAATTTTAAGTATTCTAAAGCAATTGATAATTCCGTTTCGTTACAGAAAAATAAGTCACTGTTTTTTATTATCTTAGGTAGGTTATCAGAATTGTATACGTACTTTAATTCCTGCGCAGGATCGAAATATATTTTTTTGTTTAGTTCGTTCGCTAGTTTGATCACCCTTTCGTAATACTCTGGTCTACCTGTTCCTATATGAATTATATCCGAATTTTTTATTGTTTCTTTCTGAAGATCGAACTTGCTTGAATATTTCATAGCTCCCTGATCGACCACTGCCATCTGGTTTTCTTCCACATCAGTTATTATCCATACCTTAGTAGTGTTGTGACCTTCTATCTCTTTCAGGTCGTATATCTGCACGTTAGAATCGATCAGAGCCTCTCTGTAATCTTCTGGAAAATCGTCTCCTACGAATGAAGCCAGGGATACAGATACGTCCAATTCTGAAGCACATCGAGCTATGTTAGCTCCAGTCCCTCCATATCTGATGGTCTTCTTATCAAGACCTATGGATGTGTTTGGTTCTGGCAGAGATGGTACTTCAAGAATAACATCTATAGCAGTATGTCCGAATACTCCGACGAAACTTTTCATGGAAAATAAATCAATAGAAAAGATAAAAAGGTTTTGAGGTATTATCTTCAAAAGTGATCAAATGAGTAGGTTTTTAAGATAAAAAACCTATTCTAATTCAATCTCATCTACAGTGATTTCTTCAACGTCTTCAGATTCTTCAACTTCTTCGATTTCCTCTTCAGATTCTTCAATATCTGCTTCACCGACAACTTCTCCAAAAGCCAGTGTGCGTAGTACTCTAGTGATCTCTATCTCTACTTGATCCCCAACTTCTGTGTCAGGAACAAAAACAACGAAGTTTTCTACCTTAGCTACTCCGTCTCCTTCCTTCCCTATATCTTCGATTTCAACTTCGTATTTTTCTCCTTCCTCAACAGGGGGAGAAACTCCAACTTGATTATTCATATACTTTGACACCTCTATTTACGAACTTTCTTTTTACATACATCATAATTATGTACGCAAAAAGTCATCAAAAAGAGGGTTATTTATCTTTTGCCCTTAAATTCAGATATTATAAGAGACTTAAGATATCCTTCTCTTCGTCTAGCATAGTTACATTATTATTTTTTTTAATTTCTTTATATAAACTTTTCCCCTTCCCATCTGTATAATCTCGGGTATTGATATCTTGCTTCTCTATTAAGAAAATTTTTTTTCCTTCTTCAGCAGCCTTTTTTATTGCTTTAAGGTTCTTTATATTTCCCTCCCCTATAGGAAAGCTGGTCCCTATAACTATATCTGAGTCGGATATGTATGTTAAATTTTCACGGTGTTTTTTATCACTGATGGAGGAGAACGGTGCTTCAGTGATCACGCTGATGTCTAAGAATTCAGCCCTTTCCAAGTCCGAATCCATGACGTTAAGCACCCCAGCTGAGACTTCGTATCCTTCTTCTATCAGGAGTTTTAAAAGTTTTCCTATACTCCCACCCCCACATATCACGTGTATCCTCTTACCATTCTGTTCTTCCTGCGATCTTTTTTCTACAGGGGTCACATACAGGCTGCCATCCTTTGGATTTTCATGCACTTCGGCTTCGACACCGTAGACTGCTCTGAGATGAGGCTTTGTCAAAACATTTTCAGGCAAACCAAATGCGTGTACTTTCCCCTCATCGAGCAAGACAATCTTGTCACAGTACCTTGCTGCTAGATTTAAATTATGATGTACTGATAAGACGCTCAAATTATCTTTTTTATTTTTATTTTTAACTAAATCCATGATCTCGATCTTGTGGCCGATATCCAAATGTGATGTTCCTTCGTCTAAAAGAAGTAGATCAGGTTTTTGTGTCAATGCTCTAGCGACTATAACCCTCTGAAGTTCTCCTCCAGAGAGTTCTTTAACCTTTCTATCTTTAAATTTGTATGTACTCGTAGCCTTCATAGCATTTTCAGCAATTTTATGATCCTTATTAGTAGGATTTTCAAATCGACCTAGGTATGGTGTTCTCCCCATCAAAACTATCTCCCAGGCAGAGTATGGGAAGCTTATGAAGGTATTTTGGGGAACGACTGCAGCTGTTTTTCCTATCTCTTTTCTAGAAAGTTCTGTGATTGATTTATTTTTTAGTTTTATTTGCCCTTTCCATGGTTCTATTATTTGGGTGATAGCTCGAATCAAAGTGCTTTTACCAGAACCGTTTGGTCCGATAACTCCTATGAAGTCAACTTTCTCCATAGATAAATTTAGGCCATGTAAGATGGGTTTTTCTTTATATCCGGTGGTTAGATCATCTATCTCTAGGATCACCATCCTGTTTCACCTCGATTCTTTATTAGAAGGTAGATGAAGAATGGTGCCCCGATAAGTCCTGTAATAATACCTACCCATATTTCACCACTTATCCTTGATAGCGTATCGCATGATACTAGAAAAATAGCCCCTAAAAGTCCAGCTAGAGGGATGAGTTTTTTGTAGTCAGGTCCGATTAAAAGTCTTGATGCGTGTGGAATTATAAGGCCAACAAACCCTATGACTCCTGTAAAAGATATGACAGTGGCAGCTAATAGGCTTGATGTGATCAACTGGATGATCTTAGTTTTCTCAACGTTTATACCTAACTGTTTTGCTGATTCTTCACCAGTCTGGATGACATTCAGATCTCTTGAGTAAGCAAATACTAAGATTATACCGATGATTGTTAATGGGAATGCAATAATCACTTCATCCCAGTATGTACCGTTTAGAGAACCCCACATCCATGAAACGATCCCCATCCTTTCCAAGGGATCACTTATGAAAAGGACATAGCTGGTCAAAGCTGTCATCAAAAAGTTCATGGCTAATCCTGCGAGGAGCAGTGTTGATATATAAGTCCTGTTGTCGACTCTACCAAGTAAGAAAACTGTAAAAGCTGTCGTCATGGCAGATATAAAGGCTATGAGGGGGAGTAGATAGAGACTGAGATTCAAGAAAATACCTACTGCCGCTCCGAAAGCTCCACCTGCTGATACTCCTAATATAAAAGGTGAGGCCATTGGATTTTTGAATATTCCCTGCATGGAGCTTCCAGAAACCGCCAGAGCAAGTCCTGCCAAAACGCCTAATAAGATTCTTGGAAATCTTATTAGAATAATGATGGTTGAATCAGCACCAGAATAGTTTGCTAAATATTGTTTAATGAATGGGGTTTTAGAAAGTATTATCTTAATTACTTTATTAAAGGGGATATTTTCTGAGCCGAGCGACATAGATACAATTAAAACTAGGATCAATAAAGATGAGAAGGCTAAGAATACCTTACCGAAGTGTTTTTTTAATGGTTGAGCCATGTCTATTTTCTCTTAAATTTTATTATTCCTATCAATACTAGAGCTGTTATAAAAACTGCTGTAGTTATGCCAGGTGTGGTGTCATCATTTTCAGTCGACTCTTTTACGATGGCATCGGTAGTTAACTTGTTATTGTCTTCGTTGATCTCTTGGGTCTGATTATTACTATCTACTTCAACAATTATGGTGTAATCACCTATATCTGGATATTTCCATTGGAATTTTTCAGTAGTTGTGGCGGATTTTCCTTCTATGATATTTAGACTGGTAGTATTTATCAGTGTTTTATTTGTTGAGTTTTTAGTACTGTACCATAAAGATACTTTGACGTTTACAGCATCAAGTTTACCTATGTTTTCAACTGTAGCAGATACATTTGCAGATGTTCCGTTAGTCAAGGTGTTAGATGGTGAGATGATTATGTCACTGACCTTTAAATCTGGGTATTTTGCATCACTCCTGACAACTTTGTTGATATTTACCAATCTTAATTGAGCATCTACTATTCTAGGCCCAGGTCTAGACATGATGTCCCCATCTATGAAGAATATTTGATCTTCTTTCACTGCATTTATGGATTTCCAGGAATCTTTTTTTGTTAATTCCTTTACCCGATCTTCAAGATAGTTTGGAGCGATAATTACTTCAGGGTCATCAGCTATAATCTCTTCTTCTGAAATTGTGGCCCAGTTCTCTTTGTCTGATGCTATATTGTTATATCCTGCTCTTTCGATGAGTGAATTTTGAAATGTATTGTTCCCAGGAGTATAAATGCCCTGGTATGTATCTGCAATGTAGAATAGCTTTGGTCTTTCTGGTTTTGGTAAATTTCTTGTATCATTGGTAAGTGTATCCATGGTGGTTTTTATATCTTCAGCCATATTATCCGCTTTTTCTTCGATACCACACATCTTTCCTAATAATCTAATATCTGAGTAAACATCATCGATCTTATTGCCATTGGTCACGACTACTTTGAGACCATATTCATTTAAGGAAGATATCATGTTTGTATTTGCTGTAGTGATAACTACAACATCTGGCTCTAAAGATACTATTTTTTCATAATCTACATTGAAAGCATCACCGACCTTTGGTAGTTCGTTAACCTCCAGAGGATAATTGCTGTAGTCATCGACACCTACAACTTTGTCTCCAATACCTAGATGAAAAAGTATCTCTGTATTCGAAGCCATGAAAGATACTATCCTATCTGGTGGAGAATCAAATTTTACTGTTTCTCCTCTTGCATCAGTAATTTCGAAATCATCGTTCTTCTGGGCGTTTGTTATAATAGGAACACCCATCGAGATCATTAATATTATTACAGCGAGTAAACAGATTATATTTTTCTTCATTTTTTCACACAACTTCAAAATTACTTTAATTATTTAAATTTTACTTGATTGTTGATCACAAACATCGTTTTCGTTGAGAATATATCCAATATATAAATGAAAACATCCAGAGATTCAATACACTTGCATGACGATGCATATTTATTATCCAAAAATATAAATAATATGCCTCTATCTCAGCTTGCAGGCATTGAATATGGCTGCATGGAAGGTAAGGAAGCAGGAAGGTAAGGCTTCAATAGACCATAATGGTATATGGGAATAGAAAAAGACAGTTGGAGCCAACTGTCTTTTTCTATTTTTAATAAATTCCAATTTTTAAAGAGATTGTTAAAAGAGGCAAAATTATCTCATATCTCTCATAGGAAACTATAAAATATCTCGTTTTGAATATCATTTTAGATATAGATGAAGATACTCCGTGATAAAAAATCGTTGACTAAATTTCTAATACTATATCTTTCAGCTGTAGAAAGGCCAAATAAGCTGTCGGATCTATCTAGCTCTCTAGATATGTCCGAGCAGGGTGTATCCAATTATCTTTCAGAGATGGAAGGAGAAAAATTGATTGATACTTCTGGGCCCCGCTATCATCCCACTTCCAAAGGCATGGAGTACGTACGAGATATAATTCAGGATATCAGCTCGTTCCTTGCTGAAGCGAGTGAAAGAATTGAGTTCATATCAAGATGTACTGCCATAGCAGACGAAGATCTTGAAGAGGATGAAGAAGTTGGATTATTCATGAAAGATGGCTTTTTACATGCTTCCAAGGACAAATCATCCTCAAGGGGTACTGCTTTGATAGATGCAAAAAAAGGTTATCCTGTATTGGTAGGAGGACTTCATGGTATAACTGAAATGGATATAGGTACCTTGTACATATTATCGCTCGATATAGATGATATAACAAAAGATCCAATAGAGCTAATAGAAAATAAGTTAAAAACGATCGATTATGATAAAATCGCTATAATGGATGAAAAAGAATACGGAGTAGCCAATATTTTAGATATTGAACCAGACATAAAATTTGCACCTTTAGAATCATCTCTACACGCTGCTGATAAAGGTTTAGATATACTTCTGATGGTAGATAAGGATCAGATAGAGAATACTGTTGAAAAGATAAAAAATAGAAACAGAAATAGAGACGAGGAGTACAAGATTAAGTTTAAGATTATCTAATGAATTATAGGTATCTTTCTACCACATTCGGGGCATTTACCATCCTGCAAGTTCAACCGTCCTGAAGAGAAGAAAGATCTAGATATTATAGTGGCTCCACATTCAGGACATTTTGTATCGTTATCCGCTGGTAAATTTCCTAAGTATACGAAGTTAAGACCCACTTTTTTTGCGATCTCTCTAGCTTTTTTCATGGTCTTTTCGGGAGTAGCTGGTACATCTCTCATGTCGTGATCTGGATGGAACCTAGAAAAATGCACCACCGTATCCTCTCCTAAATTATGCATGACCCATTCTGAAAAATCTTCAATCTCCTCATATTCGTCATTATAACCGGGTATGATGAGATATGTGACTTCCACATGAATACCCGATTCTACTGCTTTTACAGCGGTATCCAATACGGGTTGTAACCTTCCCCCAACGATTTTTCTGTAGAAATCGTCGTGAAATGCTTTGATATCGATATTCATAGCATCTAGATAGGGGGATAATTCTTCCAACGGATCATTGTTGATGAATCCGTTTGTTACATAAACAACATAGCCTCCATCCATTTCTTTTATTTTTTTAGAAACATCTAAGTTGTATTCGTAGGTAATGGTTGGTTCATTATATGTCCATGCGATACCGTCATGATTTAAAGCCTGATCAGCGAGTTCTGCAACTGTATATTCCTTAAGATATGGGCTTTCAGGATCACCATTGGAAAGAGAAGCATTTTGACAGAATTTACATTTTAAATTACATCCCATTGATCCGTGAGATAATACAGATGTTCCTGGGTAAAAATGATACAGGGGTTTTTTTTCTATAGGATCTACGGCTAGAGACGCGACTTTACCGTATATCAAGGAGTAAAGTTTTCCCTCTATGTTTTTTCTAACATTGCATATCCCTCGTTCTCCCTCACCTATAAGACAATTTTGAGGACAGAGTTTACACCTTATTTTATCCTCTTCAACCTCCCAATACATTGCTTCTTTCATATTAAATATTTATTTGATTTAATGGTACTAATATGTTGTCCAAAAAAAAGAGAAAAAATATTTTTTAGGGTTTTGGAGGTGCAGGGGGTTTATAAGAATCTGACTGATATTCATATTCTTTCGCAGCCATCGGTCTTCCTTTTAGATAGTGTACTGTAATAGCTATAACTGCGATACTGTTCACTATTATTGAGATAATCCCTTGAATTATTGGACTGAATATGACTGCTGCATTTACTGATAGTATTTTAGATTGAAGTGCCATAGAGATGATATTCCCTAGACCTGAGGCGACCAAAGATAGTACGACAATAACTACTATAAGCACTATAGTGAACACCAGTGTTTCGTTTGATTTAGCATATTGTTTACTGGAAGACATCGCTTGAGTGATACTTTTGCCTTCTATTATTAATATCGGTATTGTGAACAACCACCAATAGCAGAATAATAGACCAGGGATTAGACATAGGAATAAACCCAGTCCAACGACAATAGATAGTAATATGCTCGCACCTATGATCCCTAGAGGATATTTTGAGATTACTGAGAAACCTGTATAGATGTTCGTTTTACCGGTTTCGTATGCTTCTTTTGCCATGCCGACTAGGCCACCAGCGAAAAGTACCTGGACTATTGTGCTGATGAGTGCTAAGGGTATTACTATAAAGATTACGCTCATAATTTTATCTAAAATAACAGTAGGGTCTGTACTTTGAGAAATGTTGCTTAAATTCGTTGTTACGGAGTGATAATTTACTACTGATATCACGATAACAATTAATATTGGGATCAACCAATATACTAAAATTGGACCCTTCATCTATCTCTTCGTAAGCTGTATATTCTATGTCTGAAATCACCTGAATA
>JBKHIX010000042.1:0-14296 GCA_046538435.1 Thermoplasmata archaeon
AGAAGATATATTACTTTTTTATGTGCTAGCTCTCCTCTTTTTTTATAGAAATAATCGATCGTTTCTCTAAAATCATCATCTAACTCAACATCTTCTTCTACTATACTGGTTTCTTCTTCCAGCTCTCTGAGAGCAGTTTCTATCTCATTCTCATTTTCTTCTACATGTCCTTTAGGAAAATCCCAGTGCCCTGCTGGATAATGAAGTAATAAGAATTGACGAGGTTCTGTTCCTCTAAATATTATTACTCCTGCTGATATCTCTTCTATCATTTTATCCATACAGCGGAGGATGAGCACTACGATGATCTATATCTTTTTGTGCTTTGTTTGCCTGATTTACCATCTTAGCATATTGTTCTTCTAGTTTTTCTGCGCTCTCCAGCAGTGTTTCTGTCTCTATATCCAATTCTTTGTAATCAGCGAATTTTTCCAGTAATTTAGCTGCAGCTTTAGGATCTGGCATCTTTGATTTTCCTTCAATCATCATACCAACAGTTTTTAATTCATTCTCATGTGACTCTAAAAGTAATGAACTCGATATGCCTGTTATAGCACCCCTTGATATGATATCTAAGTCAAGATTTTCTGCTTCAGTTTCTGCGTCATGGGAGCTAAGAACACCCCAGATTTTTTTATCCTCATCTGACTCTTCTTTACCTCTTCCTGGTATTCCATCAAATATTATTATCTCTTCGATATCGTTATCTAATGCGAATTGAATGATAGTTTCGGCTAATTTTGGTGAGAGTTCAGGAGGTATAACCATATCAGATTTAACTAAAATCAATCCATCTCCTGAAAAAAACCTGACTGGTCTTCTTGGTATTCCATCAAAGACTACTGCTGTCGGTGGGAATTTATCACAATCTATCGAAGCTATTTGATCCATCTCTAAACTGTTGATGAGCTGTTCCGCAGCGATTCCACCTATCAAACCTGCACCCGGGAAACCAGCCACAAGGATGTCTGCATCAGGAATTTCTTTATCCTTTTCAAATATCACATCAAAACATATATCATCATCACTATACACCTTCTTTTCTTTTGGCATAAATATCACTATCACCTGAAACATATTAACTAATACTTTTATTTTTGCATCTATAGTGACTTAAAAAAAGTTTTCTAAACATCATGAATAAAAAGTCAAGTTTATTCTTCAATAATATCTAGCCAAGGTTTCATACCTGATTTCTTAAATCTATCCCCAGCCTCTCGTAAATATTTTTCAGACTTGTTTTCATCATTTTGTTTACATATCTTACCTAAGTACAGTAACGTCTTAGCAAGTTCCACAATAAATCCGCTTTTTCTTAGCTTATCTTTTGACTTTTCCAATCTGTTTATCGATTCATCAACGTCACCTGTCTTATGATTTACCCTACCCAACATTCTTTGTGCTATTGCATTTTCTTTTACTGAATTTATATCTTTACTGATCTGAAGCGCCTTTTCTGCCTCCTGTTCTGCTTTATCAAGTTCACCCTTTTTCAGATAAGAAATAGACATTTCTTTTATTTTCCAAACCGGTAACAGACCTGACATCTTCTTCAACCAGGTCATCATCTACTAGCGATTCTAGACTATTATAGGTTTCCTCCTCACTAGCCCTGATCCCTTCAATTATACCTCTGGGAGTCATACCATAAGGAACTTCGCTTTCATTCCTTAATTCATCAAAACCTTCTAGATATATCAAAATCAGTTCTTCAGTATTGATATCAAGCATTGTTTTTTTGAATAATAAAGTGATAAATAAATGCTTTGTAAATATTTGAATATGGTTTTGATATGAGGGTTACCTAAAGTTTTTAATTCAACAGAACATTCTTTAATCGACTTTATGATAGGTGAAGAACCATGAAAGGAGAATCCGTAAAACTTCAAGTCGCTTTAGATTTGTTGAACAAAGAGAGAGCTATAAGGATAGCTAAGGAAGCAGTTAAAGGAGGGGTAGATTGGATAGAGGCAGGTACTCCTTTGATCAAATCTGAGGGTATGGAGATAATAAGAAAATTGAGAGATGAATTCCCGAATCAAACTATTATCGCTGATATGAAAACTATGGATGTTGGTGGTGTTGAAGTAGAGATGGCAGCAAAGGCAGGTGCTGATATCATAGGAATACTTGGAGCAGCAGATGATGAGACTTTAAAAGAAGCTATTAGAGCTGCACGAAACTATGATGCTGAGATAATATCTGACCTTATCAGAGTTGAAGATCAAGTTCAAAGGACCAAAGAAGTGTGTGAATTAGGGGTGGATTATGTTGGTGTTCATATAGGTATAGATGCTCAGATGAAAGGAGAGGATCCAAGAGAACTTGTAAAAAAGGTATCCAATGTAAGCACCGTACCTGTTGCCGCCGCTGGTGGATTAAACTCTGAGACAGCCCCAGATATAGTTGAGAATGGTGCTGAAATAATAATCATTGGAGGGGCTATAATAAAGGCAAAGGATGTAGAAAAAGCAGCTAAAGATATTAAAAAGTCCATAAAAGAAGGAGTTTCGATAAAATCAGAGGTTTCTAAGAAGGTTGGTCCTGCTGATATCAAAAATGCCTTTGAAAAAGTTTCCACACCTAACGTATCTGATGCAATGCATAGAGAACCATGTATGAAAGGTATTAGACCGATAACAATCAAGGGAAAAAAGATAGTAGGTCGTGCATTTACTGTTAAAACTGTAGATGGCGATTGGGCCAAGCCGGTAGAAGCTATACAGGAGTCTAAAGAAGGTGACATACTTGTTATAGATGCGGATGGGGGTAAAACAGCTGTTTGGGGTGAGTTAGCTTCGTGGTCTTGTAAACAGAAAGGTGTTAAAGGCGTGGTTATTGATGGTGCAGTTAGAGATGTGGATGATATAAGAGAGTTAGGATTCCCTGTTTTCGCTAGATATGGAGCATCTAATGCGGGGGAGCCTAAAGGCTATGGTGGTTTGAAAGATGACATAGTTTGCGGTGGACGTGAGGTAAAAACTGGTGATTGGATAATCGCTGATGATAGTGGTGTAATGGTTGTTCCTCAAAAAGAAGCTTTACAGATAGCAAACAGAGCATTAGATGTGATGGAAAAAGAAAACAGAATCAGAGAAGAGATAAAGGAAGGAAGAACTCTCTCAGTAGTGATGGAATTACAGAAATGGGAAAAGAAATAAAATCATAACTTTTCTAAATCATCGGATCTGACAACAGATAAACCCTCTTCTTCAGACCAGTCTTTAACTCTCCTTCTTTCTTTACCAGAAGTACTGCTTCTATCAAAGTAAACGTATTTTACACCTGATGTTTTTTCAACCAATTCATTGAAACTTTCATGAGTCAGATATTTCATACCCCATCCAGGCACCATGTGTCCAATCGAAACAGCATTTTTCCTGGCAAGGTCGGTATATCTAGGGGCATAATGACCTCCACCTATACAGATTACCACATCATCATTTCTGTAATTTTTTCCAACATTCATAACTGTATTTGCGATCACTTGACCTGCTCTTTCATCATTCCAAGCTCCTTTATCGCTGCCGATCTCGATATAATATGTTGGAGTTTCCAAATAAGGTCCATGATGAGTGGCTTCGAAGGAAACATCGTATTCGTTCTCCAATCCTTTATCTCTTGTTTCACTCCAAAGAGTTCTCAGTGCTGCAGTCATTTCAACTGGAGCTGCGGGAACAAGTTTGTTCTCAATCCCTCCAAACTTTGCCTCACCAATATTACCTATAGGATGAACTGTCAGAGAGTGAATACCAGCTTTTGATGAATGTTTAGAGATGTAAACTACATGATCGATCTTGATATCTAATAGTTCTTCTAACTCCTTATCAACTTTATCTACATAGATATGGTGTCTGTTCACTGTAGCAATATAATCATCACCTTTTTTGTAGACTGGATTATCCTTCCATTCATCGATCTCTTCCCAATCTAATTTTAGTAAATGTTCCAGTATATTTTGGCTCGCCTCATCTTCTTTAGAAGATACAATAAGTCTCATGCATCTAGATAATCACTATTCATTATTAAATTTTGATGAAAAAGATAAACAATTTATACATCTATTGAATATCTATAATGATGGCTGAAAATATATTGGATAGAGTCCTGAAAAGTATTCCAAAATCTATGGATGATATAGATGAGATGCCGCTGTATTCGATTTTGATAGTATTGAGTGGTTATATCGCAGTAGGTCTTGGATTTTTCAACTTTCTATTGCAGTTGATAGGAAATATAAATGTAAATATAGCTTTGCATTTCATTATAAATTTATTCTTTGGATTTGGTATATTATTGTCGTATACCAAAATAGAAGATGAAAAGAGAAAATGGAGTGTGATATGCGGTGTGCTATCGATTATTTTACTTGCATTAGGAGGAGTTGTAGGTATTTTAGCAGGACTCATAGGTGTAATAGGTAGTGCTTTATCGTTTATCACTTCGATAGATGAAAATTTCAATATATGAGAAGATAATTTAATATCGTATAAAGAAGATATGAGATAGGTGGGAAAATTGAAAAAAGATATAGAAATTGTGGCAAATTTGATGGAATTATCCGCTAATTCATCTCCAAAAGCAGCTGAAGATGACCTAGAGATACTATTAGTTGATGAAGCAGAAAAAGAGATGATAGCTGAAGAGATGTTCCAGTTAGCTGACAAATTAGATGACGAATCGTTCAGTGAGGAAGGAGAATTTATAGAGAAGTGTGATTCTTTGATATTCATCGGTTTAAATCAACATGATTCTCTAGGTTTAGACTGCAAAGCGTGTGGTTTTGAATCATGCGATAAGATGGAAGATGCAGATAAAACTGAAGGTTTATTTGATGGACCTAATTGTACTTTCAAAGTATTGGATTTAGGTTTATCTCTCGGATATGCTCTTAACACAGCAGATATCCACAACATAGCTTCTCAACTGATGATAAGGGCGGGAATTGCTGCAAAAAGCCTTGGATTGATGACCTCTAAGTTATGTTTAGGCATAGCTCTGAATGTAAATAAGGAAAACAATTATTTCAATAAGTGATCATCGAACCTACTCAATTCTAAATCCTCTTTTTTTCCAATATAAGTTCCATCTAAAAGATAGATTTTTTCATCATATATTTTTTCATTCTTTAAAAACGGACCCAGGTACTCGTTCTCATTGATACT
This sequence comes from Thermoplasmata archaeon, assembly GCA_046538435.1. GTDB lineage: Archaea > Thermoplasmatota > Thermoplasmata > Halarchaeoplasmatales > Halarchaeoplasmataceae > CAYSTL01. Next base: position 5,166 of record JBKHIX010000042.1, read on the forward strand.
CACGCCTCCAAGGAGTGGATTATAATGTGGTACGATTAAACCTTCACCCTCAATGTCCTCCGCTCTATAGTTGAACCGTACCCAGCATTGTTTTTTCTGTTTATTATCTAAGGAATCTACAAGAGTAATAGTTGGATGGTTATGCGCGGTGATGATCAACCTACTTTCTACGACTTCTTTAGATGGATTCGCATGACCATGAAAATAACCGATACCATCTATTACAGAACCACCTGGTGGATGTATCAAGACTTCAGAGGGTAAATACTTACTGATATTACCATCATGATTTCCTTTCAATATATGAATTTCATCCACCACTCTTAACCATTCATCCGTCGCTTTTGGTATCTCTTCGTACTCCTGCCATGTTGCTTGCGGTATGTTGTGTTTCACGTCACCGACGATTATCAGTTTATTGAACTCGTTCTCTTCCAACTTACCGAGAATATTTTCTACCATCTTTCCTGTTTGACTGGGTAGGTGAACTCCTTTCTCTTCTAATTCTCTCTCATATCCAATATGGAGGTCCGCTATTACGAGTGTATTTTTAACCTTCAAAGCTTTTTGATTCCATAATGGCTGTGGATGAACGTTTCTAGTCATATTCTATTAGTATCACAATGTTGACAAGTATTTTTTTATTTCCCAATCTGAGACTTCCTGCCTGTATTCATCCCACTCTTCTTTCTTTTTATGATAGAAATGTTTGAACGTATGTTCTCCTAGAATCTCTTTAATAAAATCGCTGTCCTTCATTATAGATATTGCATGACCCAGGTTTGATGGTAGTGATCTTATTCCCCTTTCTTTCCTTTCTTCATCATTTAGTGAAAAAATATCTTCTTCCAACGGTTCTGGAGGTTCTATTTCTTCCTCAATACCTTTTAATCCTGCCCCTAAAAGAACAGCAAACTGTAAGTATGGATTTCCAGCTGGATCTGGATTTCTCACTTCTATCCTTGTTGCCTTTTCTCTACCTGCAGGGACCCTTGCTAAAACACTTCTATTTAGATAGGCCCAGGACACATATACAGGTGCTTCATATCCAGGAACTAATCTTTTGTACGAATTAACCCAAGATGCTAATATTCCACACATATCTTCTGCATATTTTAAAACTCCGCCAATATAGTGATAACAAACATCACTCAGGCCATCTGAGGAATTTTTATCATAAAAATAATTCTTTCCATCATCTCCTAAAAGACTTTGATGGATATGCATCCCAGTTCCGTTCACCCCAGATATCGGTTTTGGCATGAATGTTGCATGTAAATCGTTTAATTTCGCTACTGTTTTGATTCCATGTTTAAGCGTCATGACCTGATCTGCTATCGACAAGGCGTCTCCATAACGCAAATCTATTTCGTGCTGTCCGTGTGCCACTTCGTGATGGGATGTTTCAACACTGAATCCCATTTCTTCAAAATAAAGATTACATTCTTTTCTTACCTTATCTGCTCTATCCAAAGCTAAAAGATCGAAGTACCCTCCTTCATCATCAGGGACAACAGTTGGTTTACCGTTTTCATCGGTCTTGAATAGAAAGAATTCAAATTCTGGTCCTACATTGAATTCGTACCCCATCGATTCAGCTTTATTCATTTGTTTTTCAAGTATATATCTAGGGTCGCCTTCGAATCTTCTTCCCTCTGAATGATAAATATCACATATCATCCTACCCGTTTTTATATTTTCATCGATCCATGGGAATACTAAAAAAGTATCCAAATCAGGATATGCTCTTAAATCTGACTCTTCTATGGTAGCATAACCTATTATTGAAGATCCATCGAAAAGAACACCTTCATCTATAGCCCTTTCTAGATGTCCGGCAGGTACCGAAACTGTTTTTACTCTCCCTAATATATCCATGAATTGCATTTCTACAAATCTAACATCATTGTTTTCAACTATTTCTAAGACTTCTTCTTTCTCCATCATTTCCACCGCTGTTCTTTTCGAATAAAAACGTAATACAATCAGTGTATTTATTAATTTACTATATGCTGTAATAAGAAGTAGATTTTTTATCAAATTAGATGAATAGCTTGAAAAAGTTTAAATAACAAATGTTAATGTATTGTAATTAAATATAGTTAAATATCATGGAAAGCAATGATGCTTTCCTAAAATAAATGATGAGCGTGATAAACATGGCAGAGAAAAAGTATACGACCGTTTCGATACCAAAACCGTTAGCTAAAAAAGTGAAAAAGAGGATGGAAGGAACTGGATTCAATTCCATCTCTAGTTATGTCACTTACGTACTGAGACAGGTCATATCCAGTATAGAAGATGAAGAAAAACAGCAGGAAAGTTTCTCAGAAGAAGATGAAGAAAAAGTCAAAGAGAGATTGAGAGCTCTTGGATACTTGGACTGAATACTTGAATCCGTTAGGTGATTATATATGCCTAAACCACATGGTGGTCGGTTAGTTAATAGAACGCTTACTGGGAAAAAGCAGGAAAGGATTCTAGAGGAATCTAAGGAGATGCCAACTTTAAGACTTGACAGTGGTCTAAGAAAAGATGTACAGAATATAGCAAATGGTGTCTACAGTCCTCTTGAGGGATTCATGGGTCAGAATGATTTTGAAAATGTGTTGGACCATTGTAGGTTATCAAGTGATACTCCCTGGACGATCCCGATTGTCCTAGATGTTACAGATGAGCAATTAGAAAATTTTGAGAAGGGAGACGAAATCATACTGGAAAGTGAAAATGGTGAAAAATTCGCGATGATGGATATCGAAGAAATATATCAGTATGATGACGAAAAAATGTCTCAGGAAGTTTACGGTACCACTGATGAGGAACATCCAGGTGTACAAAAAGTTAGAAATATGAACAATAATTTACTAGGTGGAGAGATAGTTCAGATCAAAGAACCAGATAACCCATTTGAAGAATACAACCTTAAACCGATGGAAACAAAAATACTTTTCAAAGAGAAAGGATGGAGAACTACAGTTGGTTTCCAGACGAGAAATGTTCCACATCTTGGTCACGAATACGTCCAGAAGACAGCTTTAACTTTCGTTGATGGTATATTTGTCAATCCGATCATTGGAAGGAAAAAATCAGGCGACTATAGAGACGAAGTGATTCTTGAAGCATACGATACTTTGATGGATAACTATTATCTCAGAGATAGGGCAGTTATGAGTATTTTGGAAGCAGAGATGAGATATGCAGGACCAAAAGAAGCTATCTTCCATGCAATCATGAGGAAGAACTTTGGATGCTCGCACTTCATAGTTGGAAGAGATCACGCTGGTGTAGGTGATTATTATGGACCTTACGAGGCTCAGGAGTTCTTCGATGAATTCCCTGATTTAGGTATCACACCAGTATTCTTCAAATCATTCACCTACTGTGAGAAATGTGGTGGTGCAGTTGATGGATTTATATGCCCACACGATGATGAATACAGAAAAAACTTCAGCGGAACAAAGATGAGAAATATGTTCAAAGAAGGAAAGACACCTCCTGAACATATGATGAGAAAAGAAGTCGCTGAAACTGTAGCAGATATAGACAATAAATTCGTTGAGTAGGCGGGAAACATATGAAAGACTTTTTAAATCGCGATGATGAGGGTTTGATCCTTCATCATTGGGATACTGATGGGTTATCAGCTGCTGCTTTACTACTTAGGGAAAGTTCAAAATCCTTTAATCTTTTCACCCCTACCATAGGGAACTATCTTTTGGATGAAAAAGATAGAGCTAGAATAGATAAAATAGATCCTGATTTCACGATTGTAGTCGATATGGCTTTACCTAAAGATTCTATCGATTTTCTAAAAGAATTTGGAGATGTATACATATTCGATCATCATCTTCAGGATAGGCATGATGTAAAACTGCATCACAACCCAATAATAGATGGTGATTCACCTAAAGAATATCCCAGCGCTTCTTGGGTAGTGAACGAATATCTAGGAAACGATTCGAATTTACTCTCTATATTAGGTGCTTTTGGAGATCGAGAAGAGAAGTTAAAGGACAATAAAATAGCCTATCCAACTATAAAAGAAACATTGAACAAGTTGAACTCTGATTTCGATTCTTTACTGAAATGTGCCTATTATCTTGATACCAATTATAAGATCGGTGATAGAGATGCGGTCAGTGATTACGCTAGATATCTCAAAGAGGTAAAAACTCCTGAAGATATTTTAGGAAGAACCGAGTTAAAGGAAAATTACGAAAAGTTAAACGACGCTATTGAGATGGAAGTAAATAGAGAAAAGGAAAACCTTTCTGAAAATATTGTTTTGTTAGAGATGAAATCACCATACAACATCATATCAACGGTTACTAGAAGGATAGCTTGGGCTGACGAAGAGAAGATCATTATAGTATCCAACTGTGAGTACATGGAAGATAACTGTCAGATCTATATCAGAGGTCCGATTCCTGATTCTGAGAAAATAATCAATCATCTGAAAGACAAGGGATATTCAGCTGGTGGTAAGAGCGATGTTATCGGTATGGTGATACCGAAAGAAGATAACGAAGAAACTCTTGATGAAGTTCTCGAAATGTTAAAATTATAGATTTGAATAGAGGTATAAAATATGGGTAAAAAACACATAATTGTTCACGAAGATAAATGGGAAAAACAGAACGTGGAAGATGGATTCACTCTTTGGTTCACGGGACTCTCCGGTGCTGGTAAATCAAAGGTGGCAGACGAAGTAGCTATAGCTTTAGAAGAAAATTACAGTCATCTCGTAGAGAGGCTTGACGGAGATATCGTTAGACAGCATTTAACAAGTGATCTAGGCTTTACAAAAGAAGATAGAGATACCAATATAGAAAGAGTGAGTTTCGTCGCTGAATTGCTGTCAAGGAACGGTATTAGCGTTTTAGCTTCTTTTATTTCACCTTACAGAGAGAGAAGGAATAAAACAAGAGATATGGTTACTAATTTCATAGAAGTTCACGTTCACTGTCCTGTAGAGGTATGTGAAGAAAGAGATGTGAAAGGCCTGTACGAGAAGGCTAGAAAAGGTGAGATAGATAACTTTACAGGTATATCCGATCCTTATGAAGAACCTGAAGATCCTGAGATCAAATTGAATACACATGAAGAAAGTGTAGAAGAAAGTGTCCAAAAAGTATTAGACTATCTAGATGATAATGGTTACCTGTAGATTATGATATCGGTAATATTGGACGCTAATGCCCTTATAATGCCTTTCCAGTTCGGATTGAATCTAGATTCTGAGCTGGAAAGGTTATTTGGGAATCATGAGATATACGTTCCATCATCCGTCACGCAGGAGTTGAGAGGATTAGGTAGAAAAGATGCGTTGTCTTTGAGTAAGAAATATAATAAGGTCAAAGTAACAAAAAAAGGAGATGAGGGGGTATTAGAAGCAGCTAAGAAATTAGATGGAGTTATTGTAACTAATGATAAAGAATTAAAAAAGAGAGCATTAAAAAACAATTTTTCAGTTGCATATCTTAGATCTAGATCTCATCTTCAATTGATCGGTGAAAAAATATACACAGGTTCTGATAAAGTGAAGAAAGAAGAGATCGTACTCGAAGGTAAGGTCACTTCCGGAATAGGCGAAGGTAAATTTTTCTTATCTTTAGAAGGTTATAGGAGACAATTGAAAGAAAAGTTCAATATGGAACCCTTTGAAGGAACTCTAAATGTGGAGATTGTTGAAGATTATTTGGGTGACTACGAGGATCTAAAAGGAAAACAAGGTATGATGCTCCAGGGGTTCGAAAAAGATGGTAAAAATTTTGGACCAGTAAAATGTTTTGATTGTACTATTGATGATACAGATTGTTTTCTGATAATGCCAGAAAAAAGCAGATATGAAAATGTAGCGGAGATCATTTCTAAACATGAATTGAGAGAAAAACTTGGTCTGAAAGATGGTGATCAAATAAGACTTATCATAACTCTAAAATAAATTCCAAAAACAATTTATAATCTATCGGTTTTTTGAGGTTGACCACAGATGGGAAAATATACTCTAAAGAATAGATTTGCCTTACTTATTCTTGGGATAATAGGTGTCGTATTAGCAGGTAATATCGGGTATATTGTAGTTAAAACTTCTGAAGGGGCGAATCCAACTATTGTGGATGCATTCTATTGGACCCTTGCAACTTTGACCACATTAGGTGCTTATCCCGGCAACGTAGAATTCACAAGTACTAACGGTAAGATATTAACTATGCTTATGGTACTTTCTGGGGTTGTTACATTGTTCATAGGCCTCCAAATAGCAATCGGGCCATGGATAGAGGAGACAATGAAAAAAGCGTTAAAGAAAAAGAGCGAACCCCTTCCAGATAAAAAACATGTTATTGTTTGTGGTTATTCGGAGATTGGTAAGGAAGTTATAAGAAATTTGAAATCACACAATGTGAAATTTGTGGTGATTACTAATTCGAACAAAGAGGGTAAAGAACTGCATAAAAAGAAGCTCCCATATATAAAAGGAGATCCTACCAAAACTAAAACACTTAAAAGAGCCAATATAGAGTCTGCTTTATCATTGATAGCTGTCTCTGACGATGCAACTAATGCGTTCATATGTCTTACTGCTAAAAAGATTAACCCAAAGATAAGGATCGTAAGCAGTATTGAAGAATCCCATCATGATGCTATTTTACAGAGGGCTGGAGCCACTCACATTGTTTCACCAAAGTCGATAACTGGAGCCATGATAGGTGGAAAGGCACTTAATGAATCCATAGTAGGTATTGAAAAAGAAGATGAGCAACTACTTGCAGGATTGAAGATTGAGCAGATTAAGATGAAAAAAGATTCTGAACTTGCAAATAAAACTATAAGGGATAGTGATATAGGATCTAAAACTGGTGTAGCTATTGTGGGTATATGGAAAAAAGGAGAACTCGATGTAGGAATATCACCGGAGCAGAAGATGATGCCAGGAGATATTGTATTGGCTCTTGGGGAAAGTGAAGGTCTTAAGAGATTAAAGGAGCTGGCAGGATGAATGTAATATTATGTGGATACGGGAGTGTAGGAAAGAGTATTTTAAAAAGACTCGCAGAGTCCAAATGCAGGACCACTATAATCGATGAAGATGAAACACGTTTATCAACGACTCCAGCTCCATCAGTAACCGGTGATCCGACTGAAAAAAGAACATTGATAAGTGCTGGTATAATGGATGCAGATAAACTGATCGCTGCAACAGAGAGTGATGTGACCAATGCCTTCATCATATTAGAAGCTAAAGGTATAAACTCTGAACTGGAGATAATGAGTATTGCAGATAGGAGGGAAAATATTGGTAAATTATACCGGGCTGGGGCGGATTATGTGGTCCCTGAGACAGTTATCGGTGGTAAATATATTGTAAAATATGCTTTGGACCCTTATATAGCTGAATTCTTAGATAAGGTCACCCTTGCACAGGACATCGAAATAACTCACATAAAAGTACCTTCAGATTCAAATATAGTGGGTAGAAAACTTAAGAATTCTAAAATACGTGAAAAGACTGGTACAACCGTGATAGGAATCAGAAAGGGTGATGAATTTATTCCAAATCCAAGCAGTGATATTCTCATCAAACCAAACGATAGATTAATAGTGATAGGTAAGTTGGATAATATCCACCGATTGAATAGATATGTAAAAATATGATTTAGAAGTTATCTTCCACATATTTTAAGGCACTTTTGAAGATCAACTTCCCATCGCCTCTACTTTTTTCCAAATTTTTTCTAGTCCAATCAGGATTTGTGTAATCGAAGAAGACCCTTTCTGGGTGAGGCATAAGACCAAGTACATTACCTTTTGGATTACATACGCCAGCGATATTCTCTATGGAACCGTTTGGATTCCAGGGATAATCAACTTTTTCTCCTTCAGGTGATGTGTATCTAAATACAATCTGATTATTATCTTTCAGTCCCTCTAAATTTTCCTTATCATCTAAAACAAATTTGCCTTCTGCGTGGGCTGATGGGAAAAGTACAATCTCATCTTTATCATACTCGTTAGTGAAGACGCATGTCGAATTGTTTTTGATTTTTAAAAGAGATGGTCTGCATTCGAATTTATTGCTGTCATTTGTTTCGAGTGCAGCTTTCGGTACGTCGGTCATAACTTCATCTATTGCTGGTAACAGTCCTAATTCAACTAGGACCTGGAAACCGTTGCAAACCCCTAAAACAGGTTTGCCTGATTCGACAAATTCTTTTATATCATCTTCTAGTGCACTTTTTAACCTAGCTCCAAAGATAGCACCTGCTCTTATATAATCTCCAGCTGAAAAACCTCCAGGGAACATTAAGATTTGATAGTCTTCAAGATCTCTTTTTTCTTCCTCGGTAACGTCCTGTCCCAACAGCTGCTTGATATGGACTTTTTCAGCGTTTGCACCGAGTCTAGAGAAAGCTAGGTGAGATTCTTCTTCACAGTTTGTACCCTCGATCCTAAGAACCGCCACATTGATATCTTCTCTTCTCAAGTTATCTCCGTTTAAGTCAATATAGAAGTGATAATAAAGATTTTCTATCCGAGTTTGATTTTAAATTTAAATTTGTAAAAATATTGTTTTTTTTGCAGATATAGTTATTGCTATAGTATTAAATGGAAAAGTCCAGTGAAAGAAACCAATTGTATAGTGGTGCAATTGATTAATCCCTAAAATTAAATAATATCAAATAATAACAATCGGCAGTATAAATGTGATAGTATGGAAGGTAGAATAATAAAATTACATGAACCTAGAATATTAAAGATAGCAGTTATAATCGTTATAGGCTTGATAATAGTAACCACATTCAGTGCAGCAGCTGTTGATGATGGTGGTTGGAATCCTGTTGAAAATGATAGGGATGGAGATGGACTTACATTAGAAGAAGAGAAAGCACGAACTAAAATTTATGATGAAATTTATTTTACTGATATGGTTTCATCCACATCACCAGTACCACCGGATGAACCAGTTTTATCGGTTGAAGATTTCAATTCAGGTAGTGTAACGATTTCTTGGAACCAAGTAGGTAATGTGATGAATTACGAAATATACAGAAAAGAGACTAATATGGACCGAGAAAGAGAAGATGTGATCAATAAGCAGTTCAATGTTTATACTGTCGATACGATAAATC
>JBKHIX010000043.1:0-14171 GCA_046538435.1 Thermoplasmata archaeon
CTTAATCCTAAATCCGTCTATTGACTGCCAGTCTTTTACTTCTATTACCAATTTTCTCTTCCTTCAACTTCAAGAACAAAATCACTAGTTGTCGTATCCATAAGTCCAGTTTCGTTACTGTATTTCTGAATACATCACAGCAATCTCTTCTGGAACTAATTATATCGTTAAGTCCCTTTTCAATAAAGTCTTCAATCTTAAATTAAAACTTAAATTATTATTAGAAGAACGGCTAGGCCACTTGGTTTTCTGATTTCTTATATACAATTTATCGTAATCCTCGTCGACCTTATCTTTGTACTTTTTGATTATCTCTTTGATTTTCTTTCTATCTTCATTACGATATATCTTCTCTGTAAGGCAAATATTGAATATTACTGAATACTTTTTTTTTCTTTCTATTTCCGGAGCTTATCAAGAATTAAGTGATACAAAATAAATGACTGCATACCCATGTCTTCAGGCATGTGGTTAGGTCATCAAGCACAAAAAATAAGTAGTATAAACCACATAGTGTGTAACAGAATGAAAACCACTAGACACGCGAGTTATAACATCAATTATCATATCGTTTGGATACACAAATATAGAAAGCCTAAATTAAAGGATAAAGTAAAATCTATCTTAGATAGTGTGCTGCGAGAAATAGCACAAGAAAAAAACATAGAAATGATAGACCTAGAAATCCAAGAAGATTACATACATTTGTTCGTATCAGCACCACCGAAGTATTCACCAAGCCTGCTGGTCAACTGGTTAAAAGGAATAAGTTCAAGAAAATTTAACCATAATTATGATTTCAACGAGAAACTAAAATGGGCAAGAGGATACTACGTCGGTACCGCTGGCAAAGTGAGCAGTGAAACTATAAAAAAATACATCAGGAGGCAAAAAAATTGAAAGTGGAACAGACCAAAACACTATGTGCTAAACTCCACAAGCCCAACAAAAGAAAGAAAAAACTATTGAACCGCTCTTTCAAAGCTTATCAACAAGGTTTAGAAGAAGGTATCAAAAAAGAAATCGATACTCAAACAGATGCTAACGACATGATCATAAAGTACGACTTATCAGGATACATGAAAAATGCTCTTAAAAGACATATACCAAAGGTAGTAGATAACGGTGGTAAAGAAGTATCTGAAAATAATGCTGTCAAGATTAACAAATGAAGGTATAAAATTAGATCATAAACCTAATAAGTTTCATGAATTCTATATCAACATCCCTTCCACCTGGACAAGAGGTGGATATTGGTGTCCTATAGACATCAACCCAAATCAATCTGAATATTATCACAATCTGTTAAATGACCAAATCAATTTAGGAGAAGTACAACTTGTTAGAAAAAATAATGAATTTTACGTTCACATAGTAGTCAAATACGAGGCTGAAGTACAGGATCCATTAGAGTGTACCACTCAAGTAGGACTCGATATAGGCGACAACACCTTAGTTGCAGGATGTTCCTTCGACGGTGTTGAACCGAAATATGGAGAAATCTGGAGTGGTAACGATTGTAAACAACTCCGCAAGGAGTGGTATACAGTTAAGAAAAGACTACAACCAAGAGATAGTAAAAAAGTGTTTAACGATGTGAGTGAAAATATCTGGAACAGAATAGATGATATCATAAACAAAACAACTAGACAAGTAGTTGAATATGCAGACCAATTTGATGACCCTGTCATCATCATGGAAGATCTGAAACATATTAGAAAAGAAATGAATTACGGTGAATATATGAATGAGAGATTGCATTCGTGGGCCTTCAGAAAACTACAAGAACAGATAGAATTCAAAGCAATAGACAAAGGTATCCCAGTAATATACATAAATCCAAAGAACACATCAAAAAGATGTCATCGATGCGGACAAAAAGGTGTTCGTAAAGGTAACCTGTTCCGATGTACCAACGATAAATGTGAGATAACAGAATATCATGCAGACCTATCAGCTTCAGTCTCTATAGCTAAGCGTGGTCGAGAGAGTCTTCTCAAGAAAAAGGAAGACGATGACTTGACAACGCATGGGGCACGTTTGACTGTGCCACAAGACAACACTTCTGAGGATAACCGTACCTATGAAGAGGTGTCGCATGCGTCTTGAAACCAAGAAGATTCCACTAACTTTAGGTGGTGGAGGAGGTCAAAATGTGCATGTTAGGTGATCTAAAACAAGTCTTATGGCAGTATAACGGATTGGCAGGTAAGGTAGGTGAATCGGCGTTATCACTAAAAAATTGACCGACTCACCAAAAGCCAAATAGTTAATATTACCACTCCCATACATCAGCACTTAGAAAGTGAACGAAAAAACAAAAGGAGGTAATGAAAATGACAGATGATGAAAATACCGTATTTATCGGTAGTAAAGAGACGATGAACTATGTTCAAGCCGTCATGATACAGCTCAATCAAAGCGATGAAATTTGCATCAAGGCGAGAGGAAGGTCCATAAGCAAAGCTGTAGACGTGGCAGAGATAACCAGACAACGTTTCATAGAGGAAGCAGAGATAACCGATATAATCACGAATACAGAAAAGCTAGATAACGATGAAGGAGGTACCACAAACGTTTCCTCGATGAAGATAACTCTGAGTAAATGAGTCACACCTATAGAGTATGGGACAACGGAGACTTAATCGCTAGGTTTCCTAAGATACCTCAAATTGGTGCTTCGGTCTTCGACGATAAAAACAAACTTATCGGTAAGGTTGGATGGATATTCGGTCCCGTTGAAGACTTCTATGTGGAAATAAAACTTGATATCGATTCTAAAACTAGGCTCACAATGATGAGAGAAAAGATAGATGTGGGGGAGATATAGATGAATGAAGAGATCGAGATTGAAGAGGAAGAAAAGAGTTCTGTAGAAAAAGTTACAGAGTGTCCTGAATGTGGCAGTAGGCATCTGGCCCAAGATTATGATAGAGGAGAATTGATATGTGAGGATTGTGGTCTCGTTATCGATAATCAATATATTGACCAGGGGCCTGAATGGCGTGCCTTCGACATGAAACAGAAAGAGAATAGAGCACGTACAGGAGCTCCAATGACAGAGATGGTCCACGATAAAGGACTGTCTACTGGTATTGATTCATCCAATAGAGATTCTTATGGTAGGTCGATTCCAAGTAAAAAGAAGGCTCAGATATATCGCTTGAGAAAGTGGCAGAGGAGGATAAGAGTTTCTGATGCTACTGAAAGAAATCTTGCCCGTGCCCTGAGAGAGATGGGTAGAATGGCTTCTACCATGGGTCTTCCAAAGAATATCAGGGAGACTGCAGCGGTGATCTATCGTAAAGCTGTCGAGAAGAACCTGATCAGAGGTAGGAGCATAGACAGCGTGGTTGCGGCTTCATTGTATGCTGCCTGTAGAAAGGCAGGAGTTCCGAGGACACTCGATGAGATCGCTGAAACGACTTCATCAGATAGAAAAGAGATCGGCAGGACGTACAGGTTTTTGAGCAGGGAATTGGTATTGAAGTTGAAACCGACCAAACCTCAGGAGTACTTGAGCAGGTTCTGCAGCGAACTCGGATTGAGCGGAAAAGTGCAGAAGCTGGCTAAGAATATCATCGACAAGGCTGAGGACAGGGAGCTGATCTCTGGTAAAGGTCCGACTGGTCTTGCGGCCGCAGTTATCTACATAGCTTCCATAAACGTTGGAGAACGGAGGACACAGAGAGAGGTCGCAGATATAGCGGCTGTTACCGAAGTGACAATAAGGAATAGATACAAGGATCTCGTTGATAAACTCGATATAGACATCGAGGTTTGAATACTTTTCCTAGTGTGGCTGAAAACCTAGCAGGTATCCACCTAAAATTTTTTTATTGTTCAGTGCTATCTATAAATAATATAACCGGTGATAATATGGAGTTTGAAAATGTAGTTGAGAAAATAAACGAACTTTCTTAGGACTACGAAGTACGGAATTTTGAGGAAATGAGAAAAAAATTAAGGATTTAAAAAGATACCCCCTCAAATTTTTCATACTCTCATTAACCGCATCGGCGTTAACACCAGTAAGAAGAGTGAATGGCATGGAGGTAATGATCTCTATTAAATGTTTTATTACGTTCGTCGCGTCCGCCCCCCTTTACATAAACAGAGAGCAGAATGCCCCCGTCTTCGAGGAATCTATCAGAATTCTCTTCTGAGAAATCTGATTTATAGATAGAATTGTAAACAATTCTATCGAATTTCCAATTCCTCATAATTCAGGCGGAGGAGTATGTCAATCAATATACTGTTTTAAATATCAATGATAAATAAAATAGCAATAAAAACAAAAACTTTTTTATCGTTTAATAGCCTTAGCTAATAATAAGTGATAAAAATGCCGACTTCATACAGCATCCCTCAGGTATATGAGGATGAGATAGAGGCCATAGTCAGGGCTGGATACTACTCCAGTAAATCAGACGTGGTAAGAGATGCGATACGCCTACTTTTTGAGACCAAAAGCAATCTAAAACTATCTGCAGCTATAGAGATGTACAAAGAAGGAAAAGTAACTTTGAGTAAAGCTGCTGAACTTGCAGGATTAGATACGATCTCTTTCAAAGAGATTCTGAAAGACAGAGGAATCAAGGTCAAGGTCCGGGTTGATGACAAAGAAGAACTAGAAAAAAGGTCAAAATTATTCGACGAGTGATGTGAAAGGATGAGAAAAACACCGGTACTCGTAGATACCAATATCCTTTCTACATATGCTAAAATAAAGAGATTTGAGTTGCTTTTCGAAATAATAGATAGAGAAGAATTGTTTATCTCCACTTCGGTTCTACATGAACTAGATACTGCAGAAAACATGGGTTATGATTTCGTTAAAGTCATCTTTGATTACATAGATAAAGAAAGGATTTCTATAATCTCCATGGATGACGAAGAGAGCGATCTATTTTTAGAACTGCCTGATTCATTCGGAAAGGGAGAAAGAGAATCTGTTGCCATATCAAAGGTCCGTGACTATATTTTTGTAAGCAATGAAACGAAAGTAAAAAATTACTGTGATAAAAATGATATCGATATTGTAGATCTACCGACGCTTTTAAGAAGAGTATGGAAAACAGGTCTAAAGGAAAAAGAAACAGTTAATAAGATCGTCGGAGAGATCGAGAACAAAGATAACGTAATCTTCAAAGACAGAAGTATTATATTCGAGAAATAATTGAAATATCTGACACGAAAAAATTAAATCAACTTATAAAGAGTCATGATCCCGTCGCATCCGCTATATTTTTTTAATTGGTAGTCTAGAATAATCCGGAAGTATTCTTAAGCGTCCGCTTGCTTTGTATATTATAAAATAGAGAATATGATAACCTTTTTGTATCCACTTTTTACTATTTTAAATCAAGTATTCTTAAGTTATTAAATCATTCGTAAAAATGGATTAGCAGGTGTGTATATCCTAGAGCATCCGTTTCATTGATAATCAAGGACCTCCGGAAGGCAGACTTTGATATAAAACTGGAGCAATTGCATTTACAGGTATCGGCATGTACCATTCTCACCGATTTTATACATCATCAAGAACTCACTATTTTTTACTACCTTGACCATATCGTTCAATGGAGAATTATCATCAACATCTACATCCCAACTAAGATTAAATTTACACAAATCCGTGATATTGCCATCATAATATTTACTCTCATTTACCTGGTCAATCATATCTTTAATATCTGATTTATTCTCTTCATCCATATCTTCAAGATATATGATATTCTCTATTTCGTAAGAATTTATCTTCAAATCTCCATTTTTAATAGCTTCTTTCATAGATGTTAAATTTTCATAAAAATCTTCTTTTGAATATACCTTGCTCGATATCTCGTTCCAAATACTATCGTTCAAAAATCTAATATCTGTCAATTCTACCACACCTTCTCCATAGTTGTCATTAATTCTTTCTACAAAGGCATCAACAGTCCTCTCAGGGTTTTCCTGTATGTTTTGATTATTTTCAGTAGTGCAACCAGAAAGAGCAATACCTATCAAAATAATTACAGTAAATAGTACGATTAATTTTTCTTTTTCCATCGTCATCCACCTTTCAGATAACTATGATAATACCATATATTTTGTAAAATATATAAATATGATGTTAAACCTTTAAAAATTTAAGAGAAAAAACATGCCTGAAGAAGAAAGATTTGGAACCCAGAAGAAGATCAAAGAATACAGGTGGATGGTTTATATAGGCATAATCCTTACTATAGCTGGTGCAGTTCTATCTCCGCTAGGAAAGATAATAGAGATCGAAGCTGTTTACCTCTACAGTTTAGCAGGAATATTCATAGGAATAATGGTTCTTGCAAGTGGTATCTTGGGGGTAAGAGAAGAGACTAGTAAAAAAGGTGAAAGGAAGATATCGACAACATCTGGCGGTTTTTCTATGGTTTCAGGGGTCGCAGGAGTTTTTATTGCTAACAGGATACCAATATTATCTGTGATCTTAGGGATGATTGCTGTCCTTCTTGGATGGAAAGCTTTGAAGAACGATGATAATGTGTACGGTAGTACGGGCACAATAATTGGAATAGTTGGAATAGCAATAGGGATCTATATCGCTTATATATTTGATTACTGGTGGCCATTCTCATTTTAGAAATATACTTTTAATCTAACTTCCATTTCTTTATAAGAATAGGAGTAGTCGAAGCCTGCACTAATATAGTTATCAATACTGTAACGAAAGTCAATCCAGCCATCTCATACCCATGACTGATACCTCTAACCACGATTATACCTGCAAGTGTGGCTGGCATAACACCTCTGACATTTCCGGTCCAGCTGAGGAATCCCAGCTCTTTCCAGGACCACGATTCTCTAAATTTAGGGAATTTACCCAGGAATGTACCGATAACTACGGTCAATGGTCGACCTACGAACATCAAGGTGCCAACTACCAGTAGACCCAGCAAACCTATACTCTCTATATCAGAGAACTGGACAAGAGCTCCAAGGATCACAAAGATTGCGATCCTACCAATTAGGGAAGGATAGTTTGAGAGGTCTGAGAGAGAATCTTCCTTTCCGGATTCGAATTTAGAGTCAAACTTTACTCCACCGATCTTTAAAAATAGACCAGCAGTTATTGCACCCATGAAGCCACTCCCTCCGACATAGTGGGATGAAAAATAGGAAGAAAGTACGATTATAACGATCACAGGAATCAGAACGATCTTTTTAGAGCTTATTTTTTTGATTAATAGGCTTCCAAGGACGCCTATTCCAGCACCAAAAATTATGCCAATACCTGCTTCCTGTACAAATTGAATTAGTATCGAAGGTATTGAAATCCCGCCTGAGGCAGCTGCAGCTGTTAGTAATGCAGAAGTAAGTACAGCACCGGTAGGATCGTTATATCCGGATTCTGAAACTAAAAGAGATTTAATCTTTTCTTTTACAGGATAGTCCTCGAACAATGGTATCAAGGTAGCTGGGTCAGTTTCAGATATCATACTTCCAAAAAGAAGTCCATATATAATGGGCCAACTGAGGATTAAACTGGTAGCATAACCTGTGACTAGAGCAGTTATCAAAAGCCCTACAGTAGTTAAAATAAATATCAGTCTGAGATTTTTTTTTATAAACTCAAGAGAAAGATCGAAACCTCCGTTAAAAAGGATAAAAGCCACACATATGTGAAGGATGCCTTCTGTTATACCTTCAAAAGCTAACGGTTTAAAACCAAGTAGAAAATGTCCAAATAAGATTCCTATACCGAGATATATGGGGATACCGAACACACCTGTCATTCTAGCTAATTTATATCCACCGAAACCGAGTAGGATAAGAAGACCCATCTTTGTTAGAAATATCCATTCTTCCATGATTTTACCCTTTTACAGATACTTTTTTATAATATATATCGAATATGGTTATCTAATATATTACTATTATTAATTTTGGTAAAATACTAGCGATTAATTTTAATTGAAATTTGATATATCAGATATGATAATAATTATTGTATTTCATCATACTTTGTATCTCCCAAAAGATATCAACTGAATCTAGTGATCCAAAGTAATAGAGGATATACCCCCCATCTCTCTATATTCAAGAGAAATTGCATCATATATCAATCTCAGATATTTAAAAAGGTTTCTAGCCATCTAAGCTGAAAATCTTCGTACAAAATCCTAACTTGTTAATCTCAGCATCATCTTCCCCGCTGTTAAAGTTCTATTTGGGATGTCCTACCACAGTCATATATATCGATTTCTCTTCTTCACCATCTACCCCTATAACATCATCAACTTCATCGTCGAAGAAAGCACCTATCTGACACGTACCAAGTTCCATGCTTGCTGCAGCCAATGCCAGATTTTCAGCAATATGGCCTGCATCCATGAATACGTACCGATAGCCTCTATCACTATACTTCCACATGGTCCTGTTGAATATGGCAGACCAGACGAATACGACTGGTGCCTGAGCACACATGTTCTGTCCAAGAGCAGCATCAGCTATATCATCTGTAAGGTCCCCTGTTTCAAGCTTTTCCAGCTTGTGTTCTTTGATAAGATAGTGATAAAGTCCTTTCTCTAAACCTTCTACATCATTCACAACCAGATAAGTCTCGATAGGATACAGTGCACCGGCGGAAGGTGCTGTCCTGAATTTCCTACCTTTTTCTTCTCTCTGCACTCCTGTAGAAGCCCATAATAAGTATGATAATTTCTCAAGACTCAAAGAGTCCTTAGAATATTGTCTGACACTCTTTCTCGTTTCCAAGGCTTCGTGTAGAGAACCGGTTTTATCTTCGTTAACTTCAGGTAAAACGATGACTTCAGCACTCTCGTAACTCTTGTATCTATCCGGTTTTTCCACCTGCTCTTTATTTCTGGACCTTTGATCTTTATAATAACTTGAAGCTTCATGAAAGTCTTTCCAATCCATTTCCAATACCCCTTTCTTGTTTAAAGTTATTGTGAAATCTATTGATAAATCTTCCGAGTTTTTGACGAAAAATCTTAAGTCTATGTAGATTTCTGTATAGAATAGTGTCAGGAGAGTAACATGTTCGGATTGGGATGGAGTATCGGAAAGAAGATCAAATTCATTCTCTTATTGGTAATATTCATAATACCGATCGTAGTCCTGATGAATATACCTGAATTGTTTCTGATAGTGCTTTTCAGTGTGATCGCTGGTTGTTTGACATGGTTTGTTACAGGTAAATTGACACCTTTTTTCACAGGGATATACATAGGTTTACACAAAAAATTTTCTTCGAATCCAAGATTGATAGCGGTTTTAAAGAATAAAAATCCACCTTCTAACAATGTTTGGAATGTAGTTTATATGTCACTCAGCGAATCTATATTTCCAACAATAATCGCTTTTTCCATCATCGGATACATACTGAAGAACAGCGAAAAACTGCAGAGCGAACAGGTTTTCCTTGTATTATTGTTCGCTCCTGTTATTGTGTTCTTCGTGATACCTTTGAAGATATTGATGGATTCAAAGTTATTCTATCTTAACAGAGAAACCAAAGAGGTAACGTCGCTGGGAAAGGAAGTAAATATAAGGTTGAAATCGGTCGGGGGTATTTTTGCTTTGGCACTTTTCATGTTCACGTTATACGTGGTAAATAGAAACCTCAGTTCAGTATTTGAGGATGTAACAATCTATTTTTCATTCATATACCCTACGATTTCTATAACCTCTATCTACTATAATCTGAAATGGCATAGGAATTTCTTATTTGATCTGGAAGAGAAGGCTTACGAGAAGGAAACACCACAGTACGCTGTTGCTTTATTAAAAGAATAGGAGGGGTTTTATTTACCTGAGACTGTGACATCGTTAAGACGAGCGGTTGGTATTTCCATCTTAAGAGATGCACCTCCTAGGCTCAAGTGAGTTTTCTTGTAATCATCTGCTAGCTCTATAGATTCTATCAAATTAGCGAAGTTACCAGAGATCATAACACCGTCGATCCTTCCCTGTTTTTCCTTATCCTCGATGAGCCAAACTGGATTTGCGACTACGCTGAAATCACCACTTGCTGAATTGGCTGTATGGGCACCCATTACACCATCAACATAGATTCCTTTCTCAGGATATAGTGACTCTACTGAATTTTCTTTACCACGGACCACTAAGTTCCTGTGTGTTATCTGAGGTGGTGACTTGAATCCAGACCTCATACCATTAGCAGTACCTTCAGTATCACTTTTACTCGCTTCCTTCAGATCATACATGAAGTTCTCAAGTGTACCATCAGAGATCAATTTTAATTCACTGCTCACAACTCCTTCATCATCGAACTCACCACTTCTAATACCCCAGTCTGATGTGGGATCATCAATTAGGTTGAAATTATCATGTGCTACCTTCTCACTCAGTCTTCCTTCGTAGAAAGATTTGCCTTTCCTTACGTTTTCTCCGTTGAAGGATGGTATCAGTGAGAAATGCATCAGCTGTGATACTGCATCAGGACTGATGATCACAGGGATATCTCCTTCAGGTAATCCAAAACTATCTCTCATTGAATCGACCTTTTTGCCAGATCTCATCCCTATTTGCTTAAAGTTCATCTCGTATCTACGAGATCCTTCAGTTTGTGAGGCTGTCAGTGACGTTTCTCCTATATCGATATTGGAGTTTAACCCACCTTTGATGAAAGTACCTTTATCTTTCAATAATAGACCATTAGTATTCCCTATGATTTGATCTACTAAAGAGATAACCAGCCCCCCTCTAGCCGGTAATATATCGTCACCCACTTCTGAGGCTCCATCGATCATCATCTGGGTCAGTTCAGCACCTTCATTTTCCATCACAACATCATAAATTTTCTTATCGTAGGTTTTGACTGAAGGTGTATCTCTATTATCTGGAAAAGATATATCGGTTTTAGGTGATAGTTTAGATAACTCTACCGCTCTATCGACTCCTTTTTCTTCTTTACCAGGTACGCAGTAACCGAAACCTACACGAGAGTTCAATAAAACACGAATACCGAGACCAAAATCTTGATATTCTGAAGAATTACTGACCTCTCCTTTTTCTATATCATACTGAATCTTCCTTTGATCGATCCCGAAAACGTCACCCTCAAGGTTCTTTTTCTTGATCAGTTCTAAGGCTTTCTTTACACTTTCAGTTATCTTTTCGCTCATTCTTTCCCACCTACCGTTACTTCGGATATCAGTACATTTCCTCCCCCGTCCGTTACAGAGGCTCGTTGTCCTTTACCACAGTGTCCTATACCTGTTTCCATTTCATCTGTGATACTTGTGATATTCTTCAAAGTCTCAAGGGTGAATCCATTGAAACTTACATCCCTTAGCGGTTTGATTATCTCACCATCTTCTATTAAGTAAGCTTCTTGAGCGTTGAACTGGAAAGTGCCCTGTGCAGGACTGACCTGACCACCAGAAGAAGATTTAGCATATATCCCTCTGTCAACTTCCTCCAGTAATTCATCGAATTTCATATCTCCAGGTTCCATAATCGTGTTGCTCATCCTTACTAGTGGTTTGACTCTGAAGTCTTCTGCCCTTGCCCCACCGTTAGGTTCCATGTCGAGTTTCCAAGCATTCTCTCTGTCTAATATGAAATTGTTCAATGTTCCGTCTTTAACCAGCACTCTATTCTTAGCTTTCGTACCTTCATCATCGAATGGGAAAGACCCGTAGCCATCCATGGTAGGATCGTCTTTTATAGTAACGATATCAGAAGCCACTTTCTTACCTATCTTACCAGCTAGACAACTATTCCCTGTTGCTACTAGATCGCTTTCTGCTGCGTGACCGAAAGCTTCATGTGAGAACACACCTGCGAGGTGTGGATCCATGATCAAAGACATCTTACCGCTGGGAGCGGATTCAGCTTCTAACAAAGTTTCCAGTCGATCGAGAACTATATCTTTTTCTTCATAAGCTTCTTCAGTGATCTCATAACCACCTGTTCCACCTATGCCCTGACTAGCTCTTTGAATAGTATCGCTTTTACCTGTAATTATCATGTATGTTACCAGTCTAGGTATCTTCATTTTAACATGGGTTCCATCACTTGTTGCTATTTCTTTATCTACAAAATAATCTCTATACCTGAGGTCTGTCGAGCTGACAAAGTCTTTATCGAGATGACTTTCTAGATCTTTAAGGAATGAGATCTTCTCCTCTGTACTAACATCCAAGAAGTTCTTTTTCATAGGCATCTCTACTTCCTCTTCATGTGTTTCAACTTCAGCCAACCCAGTTTCTTCTTTCTTGTATTTATCACTGTTTTTAGCCATTTTTAATGATCGTTCAGCAGTATCCTTCAGTTCTGAAAGGTTTGAGGTACCTACATTTCCCCACCCATTGTTATACAACACTCTTATCATGGCACCTTCTTCACTGCCACTTGTTACTTTCTCCATATCTCCGTCTTTCAATGTGAGGTTGGTGCTTTCCCATTTTTCCTTTCTAATATCACAGTAGGAAGCACCCTTCTCCATCACATAATCGATTATATTCTTTAGCGACATCAAACAACCTATTAATTAGTTATTTAAATAACTTTCAGGTAAATTTGCTGGTTATAACAGAGATTATGGCAAAACTTAATAGTACCCCATCAAAATGGTGGCGCGTGTGAAAGCCATGGATTACATGAAAATATCGGGAACTGATATAGAAGTCTCCCGTATAGGCCTAGGAACCTGGGCCATCGGAGGTTGGATGTGGGGCGGTACTGATGAGAAACAGTCTATAGAGACGATTCATGCCGCTCTTGAGAAAGGTATCAATCTGATAGATACTGCACCAGTATACGGATTCGGTAGGTCTGAAGAAATCGTTGGAAAGGCCATCGATGAATATGTTGGTGAGAGAGAAGGTCTTATCCTATCTACTAAGGCAGGGATAGAATGGAAAGGTGATGAAATATTTAGGAACGCTTCTAGAGATAGGATTTTCCAAGAAGTCGAAGATTCACTAGAGAGGCTCGGAACCGATTATATCGATATATATCACATCCACTGGCCAGATCCCGAAACTCCTATCAAAGAAACCGCTAAAGCGATGAAGGAACTTTATCATGAAGGAAAGATAAAAGCTATAGGAGTCAGTAACTTTTCCACAGAGCAGATGAGAGAGTTCAACAAATACGTACCACTTCATGTAAGCCAACCACCATATAACTTATTTGAGAGGAAAACTGAAGAGGATATATTACCATACTGCCTGGAGAAGGACATCCATATGATTACCTATGGCGCACTTTGTAGAGGTTTATTGACGGGAAAGATGGACAAAGAGACCTCATTTGAGGGTGACGACATGAGGAAGGAGAACGATCCAAAATTCAGTGAACCTTATTATTCTCAGTATCTTGAAGCGGTCGAGAAACTGGATGAATATGCTAAAGAACGCTACGATAGAGATGTTCTGCATCTAGCTGTGAGGTGGATCCTTGACAGAGGTGTTCACACAGCCCTGTGGGGTGCTAGAAAACCAGAACAACTCGAACCGGTTGACGAGGTGATGGACTGGAAAATACCCAACGGTGAAAGGAAAAAGATCATGAAGATAATAGAGGAAGCCGTAGAGGATCCAGTCGGACCTGAATTCATGGCACCACCCACTAAATCAGAGTTTGAAGGTAACTAAAATCCATTATCTTACTATTATCTTCTTTTACTTTTATATTATAGTTATAGTGTTATTTCCGTAAATTTGATATCACTTTTACTCACTGTTGACCTGATGAATTACGATTTTGAACTTTCGGAAGAGTTTGCAGAAAAGATGGACGAGGAAGATTCGTTATCAGAGTATAGAGAAAGATTTTACATCCCAGATGATAAGATATATTTGGATGGTAATTCATTAGGATTGTTATCTGAAGATGCAGAGACTTCACTTCAGAGGGTGGTAAACGAATGGAAAAAACTAGGTATAGACGGATGGCTTCAAGGTGAACAGCCATGGTTCTATTTTGCAGAAGAATTGGGTAGTAGATGTGCTGAGCTGGTAGGTGCTGAAGAAGATGAGGTCGTGGCTACAGGTACAACCACGGTGAATATACATTCATTGATGAGCACTTTCTATGAACCTGAAAACGGAAGGACTAAAATACTGGCTGATGAACTGAATTTTCCTACTGATCTTTATGCGCTAGAAGGTCAGATAGAATTGAAGGACTTAGAT
>JBKHIX010000153.1:0-3453 GCA_046538435.1 Thermoplasmata archaeon
CTAGGATCTGAGCCTTCCAAGCTCATTGGCCGGGTTCGAATCCCGGCGCCTGCATTTTATATATTTTTGTAAACAATTAAAAGTTTATAGTTTTACTGTACCTGGTATCTTTGGGAACAGTAAAGTATCTTTTATATCATCTAAACCACACATATAGCGTGTTAACCTTTCTAGACCAATCCCAAAACCAGCCGATTGAGGTAGTCCTTTCTTTGCGTACTCCAAATACATAGCAAAATCTTCCGGATCTAGGTCTTGTTCTTCGATTCTTTTTTTGATATTCTCAGGTTCATACTCTCTTTCACCACCAGATAATGCTTCACCAAAACCTTCTGGATAGATCAGGTCCATATCTCTCAGTATGCCGGGTCTTGAAGGGTCCTCTTTATCATAGAATTCTCTGTCCTCTGAAGGTATGTCTATCAGCCAGAAAGGTTCTTCCCTATCCTGTGACAGAACTTCTTCAAATATACGTCCATATTTGTTATATGCATGATGGTATTTGATTCTCTCAAAAGGAGTGTCTGGTATTTTTAGGTCTCTATCAAAATATTCTAACTCTTCTTTACATTCCTTTTTAATTTTAGATAATACGTCTACCAATAATCCTTCTCCCAGATCTAACACGTCTTCTCTCGAAGCACCTTTTACTTCAAGATCTAATTGAGAAAATTCGACCAAATGTTTTCCCGTATCAGCGAGTTCTATAGGTTCTAGTCTAACATTTGGTGAAAAAACGAAGATTTTGTCAAGTGAAAGTAGTGATATCTGTTTGTGCAGTATCATACTTCTAGTTAGTTGATACTTACCATTGTAATATTCAAAACCAGCTTTTCCAGTAGCATGATAGAGGGGATCGGTCTCGGGTGAAATTATGACTGGGGAAATCTCAGTGAATCCTTGTTTTCTTAGATAATTACCCATAACTTGTCTAATCTTACTTTTAACTTTTATGGCTTTTTTAAGCGATTCTTCTTTGTACCTTTCATAATCTCCAGATTTCATTTTATCACGTACTTTATTAACTTTCAAAAAGAATTGTTTCATTCCTTATTTATTTCTTGTTACTCTTTAACAGGGTTAAATGTCTATTAAAACTATCATATATTAGACCTTTCTGTCATATAGGAAAACATTGGATTTATATCTAAAGAGTTATTTCTGAAATACCATGAAGCAGATACTCATCGGTGTAGCTTGGCCATATGCTAATGGACCTATACATATAGGTCAGGTGGGTGGATGCTATCTCCCTCCAGACATATTTCGAAGATATCACAAGATGAAAGGTAACGAGGTACTGATGGTTTCTGGCTCCGACCAACATGGTACCCCAGTGACAGTCACTGCTGAAGAAGAAGATTTGACTCCTAAAGAAGTTGCAGAGAAATATCATAGGATAAACAGCAAAGCTTTGGAAGATCTGGGTGTAGTATTTACTTTATTCACTTATACGATGAATCTAACACACAAAAGGGTAGCTAAGGATATGTTTAAGACACTTTACGAAAAAGACTACATATACAAAGATACGATGGAGACATTTTACTGTTCTCACTGTGATAAATTCCTACCAGATAGGTATGTTTTAGGCACCTGTCCAAAATGTGGTGCAGAAGATATCCGGGGAGATCAATGCGATGAGTGCGGTGTGCTACTTGATCCACAAGATTTGATAGATCCAAGGTGTAAATACTGTGGTGGAACTCCAGAATTGAAGGAGAGTGAGCACTTTTTCCTGAAATTATCTGCATTCCAGGATAAACTAGAAGATTATATTTCAGATAAAGATTTCTGGAAACAGCATGTTTTGAACTTTACAAGGGGTTGGCTGGATGAAGGACTTGAAGATAGGCCCATCTCTAGGGACATGAAATGGGGTATATCCGTCCCGATAGAAGGTTTTGAAGATAAGAAGATATACGTGTGGTTTGAAGCAGTGATAGGATATCTGTCGACATCAATACAGTGGGCGAAAAGGAATGATGAGGATTGGGAGAGATTCTGGAGGAATCCGGATGCAGTGCATTATTATTTTCTAGCAAAGGACAATATACCATTTCACACGATAATCTGGCCTGCGATGCTGATGGGATATGATGAGGAATTGAACCTTCCGTATGATGTTCCGGGGAACCAATATATGCTTTTAAAAGGGAAACAGTTTTCCACGAGTAGAGGAAACGTTATCACATTAACTGATATACTAAAAGAATTTGATCCAGATGCTATAAGATTTTATATCACACGAGTGATGCCTGAATTGAAGGATACCAATTTTACCTGGGAAGAATTCGCTGAGAAGAACAACTCTGAATTGGTTGGAAATCTTGGTAACTTCGTACATAGAGTATTATCATTTACACATTCAAATTATGGATACGTTCCAGAAGCTGATGAACTAACAGAAAGGGATCAGCAGATAATCGAGGTAATAGATGAGAAAGCGGAGGAAGTAGGTAAGTTCATCGAGGAGAGAAAGTTCAAGGAAGGACTGAGAGTTCTTTTAGAGCTTTCTAGAGAGGGGAACCGATACTTCAACGATCAGGAGCCTTGGTCAGTAATAAAAGAGGACGAAGAAAGGTGTAAAACCATCCTGAACATCTCTTTGAGGATTGTGAAGGCTGTTTCAATAGCAGGAGCACCTTACTTACCAAACAGTATGGATACATTATGGTATTATCTCAATCAAGAGGGATCAGTACATGAGCAGTCGTGGGATAAATATAAAGAAGGAATTGAAGAAGGTACTGAATTAAAAGAACCGAAACCTCTTTACAATACTATAGATTTTGAGGATATTAAAACACAGGCTGATATTATGGATTCACTTAGCAAGTTGGATTTGAGAATTGGAAAGATAACAGAGGTCAAAGAACACCCTAACGCTGATAAACTGTACATAACTAGAGTGGATATCGGAGATGAAGAAAGAACATTGGTCGCTAGGTTAAAACCGTACTATGAAAAAGAAGAGATGGAAGGAAAGAATATAGCCGTAGTCGCAAATCTAGCACCTGCTAGACTTAGAGGTATAAAATCGGAAGGAATGATGTTGGCTGCCCAGGAAGGAGAAACAGTTTCGCTGCTCACTCCACAGGGTGAAGTTGGTAAAGTTTTGAAAGATACGAAAAAAGGTGCAGACGAGATATCGTTCAATGATTTCCAGGATTACGAGTTCAAGATAGCAGAATGGAAAGATGGCAAGATTGATGCTGGTGAATCTTTAGAACCTATCCAATCAGAAGGGTTTGAAGGATTAGGAGCAGTCCTTGTAAAAGGAGATAAGGCGTACGTTTTAAGAGATGAGAAAGGAGCAGTTGGATTGGATAAAGAAGTATCTCCCGGCAGCGAAGTCATGTAAGAAAAACCATTATCTATACTTTTCTTTAAAGCATAAATCTTATATCGGATATGCTTAGTTCGACATATTGTTATGAAAGATCCCTATGG
>JBKHIX010000044.1:0-13441 GCA_046538435.1 Thermoplasmata archaeon
ATCGAATCAGGAATGTTTTGATCATCTCTTGATATATTATATATGGTAGATCCTTCAGCTAACATCATAACTAAGGTTTTTTCAAAACCCACTCTTTGATTAGCATCCAATTTGCTGAATATTTCTTTGTGCTCAGGACTAATATTCAATTTATAAACTATTTCGAGTCTTTTTTTATTTTCCTGAGGATTGCCCAATAAAATTGTTCTATCTCCGTGTTTTAACTGTATCAACCAATTTAATTGTGGATGGTCATTGACTTTATATTCCCTATTATCCTCTTCCAACCAATTAACGATTTGTTCTTTCATCGGATAACCAATAGTAGTATGGTTTAAGTATCTTTTCAAAATTTGAATCTAATCAGAGCTAATCAAGTTCAGATCAACATTAATTCTATAATTCTCAAAATCACTAAAGGAACCAAAACCATCAAAAAATCATCATCTATCACGAGATTTGGTTTTTCTATTCCTATTGCAGTAATAGAACCTACCGCTGATAACATTAAAATAAACACTATACTAAAATTTGTTAAAATAGTCAAAGTTATGATTCCAATAATCGCCCATATTAAAAGAGGTAGGTATGGATAATACTCAGGTTTGTATTTATTTAATTCACCAATAATTGGATCTGCGATTCCCATCCCTATCAAGCAAAGAACGTTTAAATGCATAGGGAAGAAAAATAATCCTATTGATGCTGCCATTGTTGCCCAGGCGTACGCTGCTATCTGTCTTTTTTCATAACTTCTCATCCCAAAGACTTGAAAACCAAAATGTATTCTTAAGGCCTCAAAACTCAAGATAACTATGATAACGAAAAGAAGTAAAATCTTTCTATGAAAACCAAAAATGTTAGTAGGAAAAATATAAAAAATAAGATATATCCAAGCCATCGAATGTAATATTCTCCTGAATATCTCCTTTTTATCCATCAGTCGTCTCCATCTAAATTTCTCAAGATTTTTCCTCTCTGAACT
Source organism: Thermoplasmata archaeon (assembly GCA_046538435.1). Lineage (GTDB taxonomy): Archaea > Thermoplasmatota > Thermoplasmata > Halarchaeoplasmatales > Halarchaeoplasmataceae > CAYSTL01. The sequence continues at coordinate 986 of JBKHIX010000044.1, forward strand.
AGCACATCTAAGCACCTTATAGCCCTATGTGTGCTTGGATATACTGGTACCTGATTCTCACTAAATTTCTTCCTCCATTTCTCTTCAGTTATATCTCCTATACATGCAACTATTATCGGTTTATTACCTTCATGATACCATTTTGAAACGTGTTCAACCATCCCTTCTCCAACGTATGGTGATTGGAACAGTGCATAAAATAGAATCGCGTCAATATTATCGTCATCTTGAAGTATCTCCAATACATCGTCAACCATCTCGTCTGTTACGTTTGCTGTAAGATCGATCGGATTGGAAACAGAGGCTATTGGTAGTGTCACTTCCTCTAACCTTGTTTTTGTCTCCTCAGAGAAGGATGGCATATTCAATCCTAATCCTGGATCAGTATCTTCTATGTAATCAGAAGCGATCACTCCTGTTCCACCTGCACTGCTTACCACTGCAATATTCTCACCCATGATAGGTTTGTTATATGCAAGTGCTTCAGCAAAGTCTGTCAATTCACGTTCATCGTAAGCCCGGATCATACCTGCCTGCTTGGATACTCCTCTTATGACCCTATCTGAAGTTGATGCGAGAGAACCAGTGTGGGATTGAGTAGCTTGCTTTCCTACTTTACTTCTTCCACCTTTAAGAAGTACTATCGGTTTATCCTTAACTATTGATCGAGCTTTCTCATAAAGAGCTCTTCCATCAGATAGACTCTCCAGATAAAGAGTGATCACATCAGTTTCTTCATCTTCTGCAAAATATTCTAAAAGTTCAACCTCGTCTATATCTAATCTATTGCCGATACCGACAAATCCAGAAAGACCGGTATTATGAGCACACAGTGTCTCCATGAAAGGAGCAGCCATAAATCCACTTTGTGAAATGAATGCTATACCTCCCTTTTTCGGTCGTTTTATTCTTTCTTCAGGTAAAAAGAACGTGTCTAAATTCACTGGTGGAACAAGTATACCCATCGTGTTTGGACCTAATAGTCTTACATCAGTCCCTTCTAAAATCTTCTTAATCTTTTCTTCAGCCTCTTTTCCTTCTTCATCAACCTCTCCAAAACCACCAGCTACTAATATAATAGAACCTACACCAGCCTCAACACATTCTTTTACTGCTTGTATTGCATATTTCGAAGGGATGGCTAAAATAGCTAAATTAATTTTTTGGTTTAAATCTTTTATAGATTTGTAAAATCCTTCTTCCCTTTCAGCTTTAGGATTTATTGCAAAAATATCTCTTCCAGAATTTTTTACATTTTCATATATGATATTCCCCATCTTTTTCTCATCGGAAAGAGACACCCCAAATATCGCAATACTATCAGGATCTAATAATGTTTCAAGATTACATATATCATTCGATTTTGAATCTTTTGACATCTAACCACCTTATCATTTTTACTTGTTTGTTCATTATATGATTATTTATGTAATTTACTGTTGTCTCTGTGACTTTTAAAAATTGAATAAGATTAAGCATATGTCGTTAAATATATTAATATTTATGTTCCTACTAAACGAAAAAATATGCATATGTCGTTTTTTCCGAAAGTCTAATAAAGGAGGGATTTTTCTCCATTTACGATGGCAACTAAAAATCATGATCTCCAACGGCTTTTTAATCCACGTTCAGTTGCAGTGATTGGTGCCTCTAGAAAGGAAGGCAAAATCGGTTATACACTTGTTTCTAACATACTCGATTCAGGGTACGAAGGCGAGGTATATCCTGTAAATCCAAAAAGTGGTGAAGTCCTAGGATTGGATATCTATGAATCTGCCGAGGATTTACCTGATGATATTGAGTTGGATCTAGCCATAATAGTTGTTCCTGCAAAAATTGTTAAAGATATAATCCATCAGTGTGGGGAAAAAGGATTCAAACAAGCCATAGTTATCTCATCAGGCTTTTCAGAGGTTGGTAATGTAAAGGAAGAAGAAGCCATTATAGAGGAAGCAGAAAAATACAGCATGAGGGTCCTTGGACCTAATGTATTTGGTCTTTTTTCTTCAGCAGCAAACTTAAATGCTACCTTTGGACCTTCGCACATAGAAAAAGGTGGGATTGCTCTTATTTCTCAGAGCGGTGCTTTGGGTATAGCAATGATAGGAAAGACAGCTCAAGAACACCTTGGTCTTTCCGCAATAGTCAGTGTTGGAAATAAAGCAGATATAGATGATATGGATTTATTGGATTACTTCGCAGATGACAATGAAAGTAAAGTAATTATGATATATATGGAGGGACTGCAGAATGGTGAGGAATTTTTGGAAAAAGTTAAAGAATTGCCTCCTGAAAAAGCAGTCGTTGTAATCAAATCTGGGAGATCCGAAAAGGGTGCAACAGCTGTTGCATCACATACTGGTTCCTTAGCTGGTAGTGACAGAATATTTGACTCCGCATTTGAACAGGCTGGTATACTAAGAGCAGAAAGTTTATCAGAAGCATTTAACTGGGCTCGAGTTTTCTCAACCTCACCGATGCCTCAAAGTGAAAACACCGTCGTGGTAACGAACGGCGGAGGTATAGGAGTATTGAGTGCTGATGCAGCAGAGAAATATGGAGTTAAACTGATGGATGACCAAACATTCCTAAAAGAAAAATTTGAAGATTCAATTCCATCATTTGGTTCTACGAAAAACCCAATAGATATAACAGGGCAAGCAGGAAAGAAAGAATATGAGGAAGGACTTCGGGTAGCATTTGAAAGTGATGAGATCGGTTCTGTTGTTGGATTGTACTGCCAAACAGGAACAGCTGATCCTTGGGATGTCGCAGAAGCGATTAAGGAGATATATGATGAGTATGGAGATAAAAAAGCTTCTGTTTATACTTTCACTGGAGGGGCAGAAGTAGAAGAATGTGTTCAATGGTTAAGAAAACATAAGATCCCTGCTTTCACTGATACTTATGAATGTATTTCAGCCTTAGGTGCTTTGTACGACAGAAAGAAATTCCTAGAAAGAAAAGAGGAGGAAGAAGAATTACAAGAACCTGAGGATATGGAATTTGACAAGATAAAGGAAAGGATCGAGGAACTACGCAAAGAAGGAAGGATCACACTCCTTGAGAACGAAGCAAGAGAGATTCTCGATTATGCAGGAATTCCAATAACAGAAGGTGAAGTTGCGACCTCATTGGATGAAGCAGTCGAAATAGCAGAAAATATTGGATATCCGGTAGTTCTTAAGGTAGTATCAGAAGATATTGTCCACAAAACAGATGCCGGTGGACTCGCCCTTAATCTAGAGAATGAAAATGAAGTTATCGATGCATATCAAGCGATCTTATCAAACTGCAGAAACAAGTATCCTGATGCGCACATAAGGGGTATTTCAGTCGCTGAGATGCTTACAGGTGGAGAAGAAACCATCGTAGGAGGGACTAGAGACAATTCATTCGGACCTCTAGTGATGTTTGGACTTGGAGGTGTATACGTAGAAATCTTAGAAGATGTCCAGTTTAGAGTTTCACCTATAACAAAGCAGGAAGCTAGAAGAATGATAGGTGAGATCAATTCATTCCCTGTTTTGATGGGTGCAAGAGGACAGACAAGAAAAGATTTAGATGCTTTGGCAGATGTTATATATAAGATGTCCTTTTTAATGAATGAAATAGAAAATATTTCCGAAATTGATCTTAATCCAATTAAGGCCTTCGATCAAGGAGGGGGCTGTAAAGCAGTAGATGTTGCCATTTCGCTAAAAAGAAAGGTGATAGAAAAATGAAGAATATTATAATAACTTCTACGGAACCTGATGCAGGCAAAACAACAGTGGGTCTAGGAATAGCACTATCTTCCGATAAGACTCTGAATTACTTTAAACCATTTGGCGATAGACCGATATATAAAAAGAAACGATTGATAGACTACGACGCTAAATTATATAAAAATGTACTTGACTTAGACACTGATTATGATAAATTCTGTATTGGCTTCGATCATTCTAAGATAAAGTATGCGTATGATTCAAAAACTATAAAAGATAAGATAACAGAAAGAATCGAATCCTTATCTGAAGGTAAAGACGGAGTTATAATAGAAAGCGGAGAACATTGGGGATTCGGATCCTCTATAAGCTTGGATCCAGTGTCGCTCCAAGAAATGACTGGAGGTGAAGTAATTATAATCGCATCTGGATCGGATACAAATATAGTTGATGATATCACTACTTTTGCGAAATATTTTGAAGCTCTTGATATACCAGTCAACGGTGCTGTACTTAATAAAGTCGAATCTGTAGAAGATATAGAAAATTTTGCAGCTAAGGAAATAGAATCACTCGGTATAGATGTTTTAGGAATAATACCTGAAATACAGAGTTTGAATCTGACAAGAGTCAGCTTCATCAACGATATGTTGTTCGGTAAAGTCATAGCTGGTGAGGAAGGGCTGGATAAAATAGTCGAAAACATATACGTAGGTGCCCTAAGTGCTGATGAGATGGTTAGAAATCCAGCATTCCAAGAGAAAAAGAAACTGATAGTTACTGGTGGTGATAGAACGGATGTAGTACTAGCAGCACTAGAAGAAGGTACATCAGGAATTGTTCTAACAAATGATATCATACCCCCAAGCAATATTATAACTAGAGCTGATAGAGCTGGCATTCCTTTGATTTCAGTACCAATAGATACTTTTGAGGCAGCACAAAGAATCGAGAGAATGGATAGGATAACTACTATCGAAGATGACTTCAAGATCAACAAAATAAAGGAAGAGGTCTCACCGAGACTAGATATCGAACTATGACTAGAGAAAAAAATAAGTAAAAACTCTCTTCTCTTTAATATGGGGATGAATTCTAAATGCCATATGACGTAGAATATGTAGAAGCTAAAAAAGCTCTAAAAAATATTGGGAGAGGTAGTCGAATTTTTGTGGGTTCTGGTGCTTCTGAACCTCAATATTTAGTCCAAGAGTTAACTGACCTAGCATCGCAATTTTATGATACTGAGATTTTTCATATACAAACTCTCGGTGTTGCCCCTTATACAGAAGAAAAGTTTGAAGATCGATTCAGACATAACGCCTTTTTTGTCGATGATAATACAAGAGATGCTGTAGCTACTGGTAGGGCTGATTATACACCTATCTTTATGCGAGATATACCTGGATTGTTTAAAAACGGTAGAGTCCCCTTAGATGTGAGCTTAATCCAGGTATCGCCTCCAGATGAACATGGTTACGTCAGTTTAGGGGTAGCTGTAGATATTGTAAAAGCAGCAGTTGTAAATTCAAAGATGATAATAGCTCAAATAAATCCAAAGGTACCAAGAGTCCATGGGGATAGCTTTGTTCACGTAGATGATATTGATTACCTTGTACATAAAGAGGAGGAATTGCTGGAATTCGATCCTATCGTGGCAACTGATACAGCTAAAGAAATAGCTGGGTATGTGAGTACTCTTATAGAAGATGGTGCGACGCTTCAGGTAGGATATGGTATCATCCCTAATGCTATCCTATCTCATTTAGATGAAAAGGAAGACCTAGGGATACACACTGAGATGTTATCAGAAGATTTGGCAAATTTAATCAAAGAAGGAGTTGTTACAAATAAGAAAAAAACTCTACATCCCGGTAAAAGTATTGGTACTTTTTTGATGGGGACGAAAGATCTTTATGATTTTGTTGACAACAATCCAGGAATAGAACTTCACCCAACAGATTATGTAAATGACCCTTTAACAATTGCGAAGAATCGCAAGATGACCGCTATAAACACAGCATTACAGGTAGATCTTACAGGTCAAGTATGTGCTGATTCTTTAGGATACAGCTTTTATAGTGGTATAGGTGGTCATGCTGACTTCATGAGGGGGGCAGGCTATGCGCAAGATGGAAAATCGATAATAGCGTTGTCTTCTACAGCCCAGAATGGTGAAGTATCTAGGATTGTAACTCACCTTAATGAGGGTGCTGGTGTTGTGACTACACGGGGGGATGTTGAATACGTGGTTACTGAATACGGTATCGCCTATTTGAAAGGAAAAAATATCAGAAAAAGGGCGATGGAACTAATAAATATCGCTCATCCTAAATTTAGAGATGATTTATTGAAAGAGGCTAAAGAACATAATCTTGTATTCCAGGATCAGATGTTGATTGTGGGTGAAGGTGGAAGATATCCAGATGAATACGAAGATTATAAAGATATCAATGGAAGAGAATACTTCTTCAGGCCTATGAAACCAACAGACGAAGAACTACTCAAAGATTTATTTTACTCTTTATCCGATGAGAGTAGATACAAACGTTTCATGAGTGCTAGGAAAGATATGCCGCATGAGAGAAGACAGGAGTTCGTTCAGATAAATTACAAGAAAGAAATGGCTATAGTCGTTATAGATCCCGAAATAGAAGGACCACACAGAATGGTTGGAGTAGGTGACTACCAGGTCAAAGAGGGACAAAACATAGCTGAAGTATCAGTAATGATTAGGGATGAATACCAAGACCAAGGTATTGGAACTGTTTTACTAGAATACCTAACTATGATTGCAAAACAGCGTGGTCTTTACGGTTTTACCGCAGAAGTTCTCGCTGAAAACCGAAAGATGCTTCGAGTATTCGAAAAGATGGGTTATGATATCGAAAAACAGCGAGAAGGTGGAGAATACATACTTAGGATGAGATTCAAATGAGGTAGTAATAATGAAAGCGGAATCGTTTAACTATGAAGAAAGTGAAATCAATGATTGGAATATAGATTATGAAACTATAAAAGAAATTATCAAAAAAGCGAAAAGTGATGGTAGAGTTAATCTTCTCGAAGGTGAGGCTAGAAAGGTTATAGATTATGCCGGAATCCAAATGGCTGAAGGTGAAGTTGTGAATTCAATAGAAGAATGTGTAAATGCTTCTAAAAAAATCGGTTATCCTGTAGTACTTAAGATCGTTTCCGAAGATATAGTTCATAAGATGGACGTAGGTGGAATAGCTATTGATTTACAAAATGCTGAAGAGGTAGAAGAGGGCTATGAATCAATAATGTCTCATGTGAAAAAGAATAAACCAGAAGCAAAGATAAGAGGTATATCTGTTGCTGAGATGGTCGAGGAGGGAGAAGAAGTTGTAATAGGCGGTATGACTGACCCTTCATTTGGACCTGTTGTCATGTTCGGTCTTGGTGGGATTTATGTTGAAATATTTGAGGACGTAGAGTTTAGAGTTGCACCTATTTCAAAGGATGAAGCCCATAGAATGATGAGTGACATTGATTCGTATAGACTGTTAACCGGAGCTAGAGGACAGGAAAGAAGAGACCTTGATGCTCTTGCAGAAATGATATCTAGAGTTGGAGCTCTTTTATATAATGTAAAGGATATCAATGATATAGATCTAAACCCAGTGGCCTCACTTAGCAATGGAGCAAAGGCTCTAGATGTTGCCATCAGTTTAAAAAATTCAGAATAAAAATCTTTCCGTAATCTTTATTAATCTTTCTCCAATATTTTCCACCCATGAAAGCAGTTATATTATCAGGAGGATTTGGGACGAGGATGAGGCCACTGACTTACACAACACCTAAGCCGTTATTACCGATTTTAAACAAACCATTGATACAGCACATAGTCGATGCTTTACCGGATGAAGTCGATGAAGTAGTACTTGCAGCAAATTATAAAATCGATATGCTTATAGATTATTTTGATGAAGCTGATCTTGATAAAGAAATGCATATCGTTGATGAACCTGAACCTAGAGGTACTGGAGGTGCGGTGAAAAATGTGGAAGAATATCTAGATGACACATTTTTTGTTATAAATTCAGACATAATTTCAAGTTTGGATCTTAAAGAGTATACAGACTTTTTTAGAAAAAAGGATGGAGTGGGTGCTATATCAGCTTGGGAGGTAGAACATCCTGAAGAGTTCGGTATTTTTGAACTTGATGAGAACAACAGGATATTGAGATTCCAGGAGAAACCAGATCCCATGGAAGCATTTTCAAATATCATAAATGCTGGACATTACATATTAGAACCTGAAGTTTTAGACTTGATACTTCCTAACAAAAAAGTTTCAATGGAGAGAGAGATATTCCCTCAACTCATTGATGATGGGTTGTATGGTTACGAATTTGAAGGATACTGGATAGACTGTGGAAGACCTTCTAGCTTCTTCGAAGCGCAAAAAGCACTGATGGATGATAGAGGTATTAAGGAATTAGTCGGAGATCGCAGTGTTGTCTATTGTGAATTAGGCGATTATGTGACCGTTGGCGTCGATTGTACTATCGAAGAAAACTGCGATATATCGAATTCTATCATATTTGATGGAGTTGAGATAGATGAAGGCTGTGTGATCAAGGACAGTATTATTGGATATGATGTGATCGTAGAGAAAGATGTAGTAATTGAAAACGCAGTCATATCTGATAACCTGATTATCAAAGAGGGGATGGAACACGTCGAAACAAAGCTAAAGCCTGAGGGGGTCTAGTGATGCCTAAACTATTCGGTACCAATGGAGTTCGAGGTATAGTAAATGAAGATATGAATATAGAACTCGCGTCTAGATTAGGAAAATCCATAGGGACATGGTTGAACGGGGGAACTGTTTCAATCGGTTCAGACACAAGACTTTCTAATGCCATGCTCAAGGATGCAGTAGCGTCAGCGTTGATGGCAGCAGGATGTGATGTGGTAGATTTGGGTGAAGCTCCTACTCCTGCTATTCAATACTATACAAGAGAGAAGGGTGATTTCGGTATTGCTATTACTGCTTCTCATAACCCTCCTGAATTTAATGGAATAAAGTGTATCGATGAAGATGGTACTGAGTTGATCAGGCATAAAGAAGGAGAGATTGAAGAAATATACTTCTCAGAAAATTTTGAATTAGCTGAATGGAGTGAAGTCGGAAGTAAAATGTCTGACGAATCTATTGATCTTTATATAGATTCTGTCCTTGATAAGGTTGATAAAAAAACCATAAGAGCAGCTAATTTAAAAATAGTAGTGGATTGTGCTAACGGTGCAGGATGTTATTCTACACCTTACATTCTTAGAAAACTAGGATGCCAGGTAGTTACTTTGAATGCTCAACCAGACGGTACATTTCCTGGCCATGAAAGCGAACCAACTGAAGAAAATCTCAAAGACCTGATAAAGATGGTCCAAGAAACAGATGCAGACCTTGGAGTAGCAAATGATGGTGATGCAGATAGAGCCATATTTATTGATGAAGACGGTAATTTTCTACACGGTGATAAAACTTTAACTTTGATGGCTAAGAAGATTGTCGGAGCTAACAACGGTGGATTAGTTGTTACCCCTGTCAGCTCATCCAGCAGTGTGAAAGATGTGGTTGAAGAAGCAGGTGGGGATCTAATATATACTGCAGTTGGTTCTCCGATAGTGGCTAGAGAGATGATCAAAAAGGATGCTGTTTTTGGTGGTGAAGAAAATGGTGGGCTTATTTTTGCAGATCATCAATACTGTAGAGACGCTGGAATGGCAGCTGCTAAAATAGTTGAATTGATCGCTGAGAAAGGTGAATTGTCTAAATTAGTTGATCAACTACCAAAATACTCACTTGATAAAAGAGGTGTGGAATGTCCAGATGATTTGAAAGGACCTCTGCTTGAAAGATTGACTGATGAGTTTAGCGATAAAAACTACGATGATACGGATGGCCTAAAGATTTACTATGATGATGCTTGGGTCCTAATAAGACCTTCTGGAACCGAACCAAAATACAGAGTTTATACTGAAGCAAAAAATAAACAAAGAGCTGAAGAGCTTGGATTGAAACATCAGAAAAAAGTGAAAAATATATTAGAAAAGATGTAGTCCTAACTCACTTTTCTTTTATAATATTTCTGTATGACAATTTTAATAAAAATCCATAATACTTATATAGATTGGGGTTGCTATTAATATGTGTCTGACATATTGTCGGACCATATAAGATGTATAAAGGGATAGGATGCCTCTTCGCAAATCTAAAAATAATTTAGACCCCACTACACAAAAGCTTTTGGAACAGGGGATCATAAAAGTTCCTTCTAAAAAGAAGAAGAGCAAAACTCAGAAATTAAAAGAGATAGGGAAAGTAACATTTAATTTCTGGAGTGGAGTAAAATATATCATATTTTTATCGGCAGTCCTGTGGTGGTTACCATTATTTGGACCTATGATAGCCGGATACGTAGGTGGAAGAAGAGCTGGGGGTCCAAAAAGAGGATTGATCGCTTCACTTGTAGGTATTGGAATAGTCGGTAGTGCATATTACGTTTTTACCAACGGACTACTGCCTATAACAATAACTAATGTTGTGAGTTATCCACAATCGATAATCTCCACTGCAGTTAGTAAACCATTCTTAGAGCCATATGTAAGGTTCCTTAGATTATACTGGGGCTCATTCTTCGAACACATATTAGGCGGATTACCTTTTAAACCTAATAGCTACGTATTAACTGTTATCTTCGCCTATATCGGAGGAATAATCTCGGTAGAAAAAAGACATGAATTTTTTGATTCTGATGAAAGCGGATCTAATATACAGATAAACCTCGGAAGTCTTCAACATACTTCTCCTAGTAAGAAGAGCAGTAAAAAAGCAAGTACTAGCTCTTGGAATAACCAAGCTCAACAAAAACAAAAGAAAAGGAAACGGTTAGAGGATTTAAAAGCTATACAATTTCATAATACAAACAATAATGACACATCTAGTAAAAAAAGCAGTTCTAACAATGGAAATTCTGAGGGAAGTTCAAAGAAGAAAACAAAAAGTCGAAAAAAAGATAATGCTCAAGCTATTGAAAACTTGGAGGATCAAGACGTAGATGTCGAGAATCTAGAGCAGTTCTATCAAGACAATAATCCATTACCCAAATCCAAAATAAATCACCATTCAATTCAAGAAGGTGATGACTGGGAATTTCTATGATTTTTCTCTTTTAGAAGCATAGAAATTATTAAGACCATCCCCTATCAGTTCTAACAATGAAGATACTCCATCAAGACACCCGAGAAGGAAAGATAAAGGTCAGAATTGACAACATGGATGATCTCTGGCACCTTAAGAATGTGATCAATCCAAATGACATCGTGTCAGCAGTTACTTACAGGAGAGAGGAAACCCAGAGAGATAAGATCCGCTCTGAAAGGGGAGAAAAAAAGAGGATGAGGTTAGATATCGAAGTTGAAAAGCTGGAGTTTCATGAATTTACAGACAGATTGAGGATATTGGGTGTGATTGTAGATGGTCCTCAAGACCTTGGTTCATATCATACTTTGAACTTGACTGATAGAGATGAATTGACTATAATCAAGGATAAATGGAAAGATCATGAATTAGATAGATTGAAGGAAGCGGTGGAAAGAAGTGAAGAACCCATAATAACTTTCGTTGCTTTGGAGGAAAACGATGCTGTTATCGCTATAATGAGACAGTATGGAATAAAGGAGATGGCTCATCTTGCACCTAACATAGGGGGAAAGATGTATGATTCCGAAAAGATGAGTCGAGAAGATTTTTTTGAGTTGATAATCGATAAATTGAAGATGATCATGGATCCAGGGGAACCTTTGGTTATATTGGGTCCGGGATTTACCAAAGAGGACTTTTTTGAATACTGTAAAAATCATTATCCAGAATATGTAAAATATGCGGAAGTGATTCCAACGGGTATTGGTGGGAAGACCGGTATCCATGAGGTTCTCAAATCTGGTGAAGAGAGAGGAGCATTAGAAGGACAGAGAGTTTCTTTCGAAACCGAGAAAGTAGAGAACCTGTTGAAAGAGATAAAGAAAAATGGAGCTTATGCTTATGGGATGGACTCTGTGAAGAAGGCTGTTAAGATAGGAGCGGCAGATGAGCTACTGATTTTAGATACAAAGGTAAGAACTGATAAAGGGGAAAAGTTGATGGAAGAAACCGAGCAGTTAGGTGGTAAAGTAGTGGTTATCAGTAATACCCACGAAGGAGGAGAAAAGCTCGAAGCCTTAGGAGGGATTGGAGCTTTATTAAGGTACAAGATTGAGTAAAAAATACGAAAACATTTTTATACAACTCTTAATGTTTATGTAGATATATTGCAAAACTATAAGGTGTATAAATATGACAGAAGAATGGCCAGATGAACCCGTGGAAGTAACTGACGATAATTTAGATGAATTTGTAGAGAAGTATGATTTAGCAGCGATCGATTGCTGGGCTGCATGGTGCGGTCCATGTAAAATGATGGATCCTGTAATCGAAGAGTTAGCTGAAGAAATGCAGGGTGATGTAGCTTTTGGTAAGCTTAACGTCGATGAGAATAAAGAAGTGAGTTCTAAATATGGAATCTCATCAATCCCAACCGTTCTTATATTCAAGGACGGAGAAGTTGTAGATAAACCAATAGGAGCTATGCCTGCAAAACAGCTGAAACAGAAAATTAAGGAATATAAGTAAATTTTAAACTTTTTCTTTTATTTACTTTTTAATCTATTTTTAAATAAC
>JBKHIX010000154.1:0-3360 GCA_046538435.1 Thermoplasmata archaeon
CTTCACCAAATATGTAATTAATATGTAGATATAAAGTGTTTTTGTAGAAATGTTAATAAAAAATAAAAGGGTTTAGAAAATGGTGTTTTATCCGACTACAGCGCTTCTAGATCCGTCGTAACCATCAATAGAGAGTACTACTTCAAAGCCAGATATTCCATCTCCTTCATATGGGTCGTCTTCAGGAGATATCCTTATTCTGTCACCACCTGATAGTTCTCCAGTCTCACTGCTTAGATGGGTTATAGATACTGTAAAATCATTATCACCATCAATATCAATACTGCCTTTATCGTCGTCCCACTCATCTCCAGATACACTGTCAGAATTATCACCAGTATCATCTAATACTGTTATCTTCACATCGTCCAAATCCGCTGTATCAGGATCGCTCATACTCAGATCGAAAGTTGCTTCTCCATCCGAAGGATTGGATTTTCCACTGTTATATGTCAAACTTGCGCTGAGTGGACTGTCTCCGCCGCCACCGCTGGGCAGCATCATGTAGAGTGTAGCTGCTAGTACCACTGTTATTGCTACCATCAAAATGGTCGCGATTACAGGCGACACACCTTCTTCTTTTCTTTTTATATTCTTCATATGTTATGTCCTCCTATAGGCTTCAAAGCCTAAGTAGTCACACATAAGAATATCCTGAGTATTTATTTCTTTCCTACTTTTATCTATTAATTAATTAATTATTTATTATGGGAAAAAAGAGATTAGCTTAAATAATCATATACTATCAAATAATTTCATAATAAAATAAAAAAGATTTAAGGGTATTTTATATTTATCCGACTACACCACTTCTAGATCCATCATAGCCATCAATTGACAAAACAACTTCCCAGTCAGATATTCCATCAGAATTTGTGCCGTCTTCAGGAGATATCCTTATTCTGTCTCCACCTGACAGTTCGTCATCGCCACTGCTTAGATGAGTTACTGTCACTTCATAGTCATCTCCTAATTCTGTCCATGAATCGCCAGATTCTAACCCTTTTTTACTACCCTCTGAATCTCCATCAGCATTCAAAAGTGTTATCTTCACATCTTCCAAATCCGCTGTATCAGGATCGCTCATACTCAGATCAAAAGTTGCTTCTCCATCCGAAGGATTGGATCTTCCACTGTTATATGACAAACTTGCACTGAGTGGACTGTCTCCGCCGCCACCACTGGGCAGCATCATGTATAATGTAGCTGCTAGTACCACTGTTATTGCTACCATCAAGATGGTCGCGATTACAGGCGACACACCTTCTTCTTTTCTTTTTATATTTTTCATATGTTATGTCCTCCTACAGGCTTCAAAGCCTGAGTAGTCACACATAAGTATATACTGATTATTTATTTCTTTCCTACTTTTATCTAATTTTAATGACAAATAATGACATTTAACGTAGTATAATTAATAAAACCAATTTTAAAATATATTCTTTATTCTTTCTCAGATGTCACTTCGATGAAATCATCACAGACCATCATGAGCATGTTGTCTATCTCTTCTGATTCCTGCTCAGATACAGAAAGTATGAACGTGTAACAGTCGTGGGACCTCAAGCTTGATATCAGTATATGTAAAAACTCCGATAGTATCCTGTTATTATTATGAATTGCTAAAGAATCTATCGAATCCAGAACAACACTATTTTCATCGTTGGGATACTTCTTCAACAGATACTCGATCTTCAACATGATGTTCTCAAGCATCGTAGGACTCTCAACGAACGTAACGCTCTCATCCTGCTTCGCTGTTCCCATGGTCATGTAAGATACAGCGTCCACAAAGTGAATATTGTCCTTGCTGATCTCGAATGCATTCATAACATCGATTATCGTTTTAGATGAGATAGTCGATGTTGTATAAATCACCTGCGTGTCCCTATTCCGTGGGAAGTTATCAGTCAGAGTCGTGATCACTTCGAAGTAAGCATCAACATCCACCTTCAAAGCAACCGCTGAACCCTTCTCCAAAGACTCCAATTTTCCAGATAATTTCTTTATATTAACCATCTATTCCATCCCCTCCAGTCCTCCTCCTTTCAACAACGGTACTAATAACACACCAACCGAGGTCAGATCAAGTACATACTTAGCCCTCGAATGGTCGGTACCTCTCATCTTCACAACCTGCAGTGTCCTAAGCAAATCACCATGCCTTTCTAGATTACCCATCAGTACGATGCCATCTGCTATGGCTTCTTCAACACCATACAGCGAATATCTTGGTTCTTCAGGTGATATCTCTGAAACAAGAAGAGAAGTACAGCCGTGAGATGAAAGCATCTTCATCAACTGTAATATGAAATCCCTGATCTTCTCTTCAGTCTTCAGCTGGAAACAGACAGATGTGATAGAATCTATCACCAATCTTTTGATATCATGCTCCACAACCTTTTCCTCTATCCTATCCACAAGAGCGTTGATCTCTTTGAACGAGAACTCGCTCTTCTCCAACAAACCTAGATCGTCATAGACATCAGGCATATCGATGAAATTCAACCTACCTTTCTCGATCAAAGATTCATCGAAGAAATCGTAGGGAACGATATTGTTGAGCATCTTTTTAGATGACTCAGTCACAGATATGAAAAGACAGTTCTCATCATCTAAGGCACCGTGAACCAAAAATTCCAAACTCAAAGTAGTTTTACCGGTTCCACAACTACCAGTAATAAGAACAGAATTACCTCTTGGAATCCCTCCATTCAAAATCGTATCAAGACCTTGAATACCGGTAACGCATCTTTCTCTTTTATTGTTCGGTATTATTCTGAGTTTTTTATCAGGCATCTAAACCACTTTATAATCCTATTTTTCTTAATACTTAATCGCTTTGTGACCTCCTCACACACCAAATCTGACGATTTGGAAGGTGCTTCCTTCCATTCATCCGTATCTGCTGGAATTCTCAAAAGAATTCCATCGATAGCAGGAATTTGATTCCTGCATACCATCTGGAATTTCGGATTACCGAAGGGAGCTATCAGGAACGTCCTGATAGGGTGGAACGTCCACCTTTTTGATGGTTACCACCTATCTCGCCGACTTGCGTTGCGGAGGAATGTCCATTCCTCCTATCTTTCGAGCGTAGCTCTGTAGATGCAGAGGTCGGGTCTACGATAGTGGTTTTAGGGTACGGTCACTGTACCCACGATGCCAGAAGAGGCTTTCTTCGTTCAGGAGAGTTATCCATTCTCTCCTGCCCTGATGCTTTCCACCAGCTTGGAAAACTTGGAACTTTCCGGCATCCCGTTTTTGCATGTACAACATCTTCCAAGGAATATAAAAATATATTCCAATTCATCACCCACCTATCCGCAGTGTGCTCGGGAAAATTTCTATTTTCCCGGC
>JBKHIX010000045.1:0-13289 GCA_046538435.1 Thermoplasmata archaeon
GAACAGACCAAGATCTTTATCGAAGATTATTTGGAAAATGTATCTTTAGATACTGTATCCAATGTTGATGAAGCTTTGTCCAAGTTGGAAAATGAAGAGTACTATGCGATAATCTCAGACTATCAGATGCCTGAAACAAACGGACTAGAATTTCTAAAGATAATAAGAGAAGAAAAGGACAGTGATATACCGTTCATCATGTTCACTGGAAGAGGAAGAGAAGATGTGGCGATGAAAGCACTGAACCTCGGTGCTAATAGATACCTTCAAAAGGGTGGAGACCCAAGATCTCAATACGGTGTTCTAGCTGATGCTCTTATCAGAGAAATCGATGCATACAAGAAAGAAGAGAAGTTGAAGGAATCAGAAAGGACATACCGAGAGATATTTGAAAAGGTTGGTATCCCAATATTCATCCATGATATCGATACCGGAAGGGTGATCAATGCCAACAAAGAAGCTGCTGAAATGTACGGATATTCGAAGGAAGAGATAATAAACATGGGTGGGGGTTCATTCAGTGATGGTGAAGAAGAATATACTCAGGAAAAAGTTATGGAACAGATTGAAGAAACGATAGAACACGGGCCACAAAAGTTTCTTTGGAAAGGTGAAAAGAAGGACGGTTCAAAGACCTGGGAAGAAGTAAAACTCATTCCTGCAGAGATCAAAGGTGAAACAAGAGTTCTAGCAACGATCAATGATATAACCGATCTTAAAAAGGTAGAAAGGGAAAAAGAAAGAAATCTGAAGGAACTGCAGTTCATCAATGATACAATACTGAATATTTCAAGAAAGGATGATATAGGCGATATCTGTAATTACCTGAGTAACCAGGTTCATTCGGTTAACAAGGATGCGTATGTTTTCGTTTCACTATATGATGAAGATAAGGACGCTATCACTCTTAGATCATCAGCTGGTCTTGGTGAATTTGAAGATATGGTCTCGGATGTCTTTGATAAAATAAAAGATATGAGTTTAGATCCCCAAGCTATAGGAGATGAAAAGAACCTATACACTTCAGGAAACCTCGAAGAGGTATCAGGAGGACTTTACACATTACTTGCTGGATCTCTTGATAAAGAATCATGTAAAGACCTAGAAGAGATGCTCAACATCAAGAAAACCTACACAGTGGGTTTCGGCTTGGAGGATGAACCGTATGGTGGTATAATAATATTGAAGAGGGACGAAAAGGGTGTTAAACATAAACATGCTATTGAGACATTGGCTAGTCATCTTTCAGTGATGCTCCAACATAAGCAGGAAGAAGAAAAACGGAAAAAGATAGAAAAACGTTACAAAGCTCTTTATGAACGTTCCTTCGACGGAGTTTATATCCTAGACCTTGAAGGTAATCTTATCGATGCAAATCCAAGAGTTCTAAATAATCTTGGATACACAGAAGAGGAACTCGGTTCGCTAACATATCACGACATAGTACCGGAAGAGTCCCTTCCAAAGATCGATTATGCATTCAATGAGGTAATGGAAACCGATGCCCAGGAGAAACCAATGGAAATAAAACTTAAGAGAAAAGACGGGACCAAGATTTGGGTAGAAACTAAAACTCATCTTCTTTACAAAGACGGAGAACCCCATGCATTCCAAGGTATTGCTAGAGATATAGCTGAAAGAAAAAATATAGAAAAAAAGTTAAGGAAGAAAGAAAAGGCAATTAAAACATCCTTGAATGGTATCACTATGTCGAACCTAGAAGGAGAGATACATTATGTTAACGACTCCCTGGTCGAAATGTGGGGTTACGAAGATGAAGAAGAGATATTGGGAAGAAATACCTTAGAATTTTTTTATGATGAGGAAAAAACACAGGAAGCTATTAATGAACTACTCCAAAAAGGAAGATGGAAAGGTGAATTGAGAGGTGAGAAAAAGGACGGATCGATCATCAACGTTTTTCTATCTGCTAACCTGATATATGACAAAAAAGGAGATCCTACGGATATCCTCGCTTCGATAGTCGATATTTCAAACAGCAAAACTACTAGGAGAAAGATAGAGAAACTTCATGATATCACCCAGAAGTTAGAACGCTGTGAGGAAGAGGATGAGGTGTACGATTTAGCCATCGAGGCAGCAGAGAAGATCCTGGATTTTGAACTGTGTACGATAGATTCAGTTGAAGGAGAAAGATTCATTGTTGAAGCAACTTCTTCGAACGTAGATCCAGATGGATCTGAAGATTCATCTCTCGAAAAAGGCATAGCTGGAAGAACCTATAAAGAGGGAAATTCCTACCTGGTGAGTGATATTGTCGAAGAAGATGCAGCGGATCCTGTTAAAAATGAATATCGTTCAGCACTCAGCGTTCCTATAGGAGATTTTGGTGTTTTCCAGGCAGTTTCAACCGGGAAGGAACAGTTCGATGAACAGGATGTTAATATGGCTGAATTATTGATGGACCATGTTGTAGAAACTTTGAAGCGGATCAAATCAAGTAAGAAACAGGAATTTTTACACTCCTTGTTAAGGCACGACGTTAAAAATAAAACACAGGTCGTTGAAGGATATCTACATTTACTGCAGGACTCAGACCTTTCCGATGAACAGGCTGATTTTGTTGAAAAAGCCTTGAAAGCCACCAACGAGGGGCAGGATATATTAGAAAAAGTAAAAACACTTAAAGAGGTCAAGGAAGAAGATACTAAAAATGTGAATTTGAAAAACCCGTTGACAGATGCTATTGAATCGAATAGAAAACTGGTGGAAAACAAAAACATCTCAATTGAATGGGATGAAAACAGCTGTCACGTCAAAGGCGGTCCCCTCCTAGAAGAACTATTTTTCAATATCATAAACAATGCAGTAAATCATTCTGGCTGCTCAAACATCGATATATCAGTCAGTGATGAAGAGAATAATTGCTGCGTATTCATCGAAGATGATGGAGTTGGAATACCCGATCATGAAAAAGATAAGGTGTTTGATAAAGGATACAGGAAAGGATCTAAGGCAGGTTCTGGCCTGGGACTTCATATTGCAAAAACGATAGTGGGAAATTATGGTGGTAATATTAAAATTAAAAACTCTGATATGGGTGGAGCAAGATTTGAGATATCTCTTAAAAAGGTTCAATAGTCTAAGTAATATTCGATAACACAATCTTCGATATCGGGTCTTACTTCTTTAATAATCTCTTTAAATTTCTCTTCCTGGGTACTGGCCATAACACCATACAAGTCGAAGAAAACTTCCTCATCCTGAATTTTCTTGACCATCAATCTTTTGTGTGTTTCTGTTAACTTGTATTTCCCGCCTTTATCATGTTCTTTCTTCAGATGCCTCTCTATCCTTGATAAAACTTCCATATAAAAACCTACTTTTCGAGGGCGGTCTGGACCTACATTTCTCACTAATCCACATTTATCGCAGTACGGATGTGGTGCTAGGGTCAATGACTTCTTTTTCCTAAACATAGGAAGCCAGTCATAATCATGGGATTCATGGAGACAGTTCGGCTCTTTATCCTCTAAAGTCTCTGTTTCTGAATCAGTCATTATATAATATCATGTGTTTTTGTTATTTATATGTTTATCCTTTTAGGATAATCATATGGAAAACTTTTAAAAAACTCGTTTTAAAATCATTACATATTTGTTTATCTACTCGAGATAGTAGAATTTTTCATTTAACTAAGCAACTACACATGCTTTAGAAAACTAAGGTGTTAATATGAAATATCACTAATCTCACCTCTCAAATTTTAAATAAATCTCGAACAATCATTATGTGATGAAAGAATTCATGATGAGGTTGAAAGAAGATAGATTTCCGATAACTTACGAAGTACCATCACCAAGAGGAGCAAATGTTGATGATTACATCGAACACATTAAAGAATATGATTTTAAAGATCATATCGCAGGTTTCAACGTCTGCAACAATCCTGTAGGATTAGTGAGGATAGACCCTGCACCTTACGCTGGTAAAATAAAAGAAAAAATAGGTATCGATACTATCGCTCACCTGACATGCAGAGATTCAACTATCGGTGGACTTCAGAGATGGCTTTTGGGAGCACAATCGCTGAGGATCAAGAACATATTAGCCATGACCGGCGACTATGCAGTAGGTGATTATCCTGCTGAAGAAAAGGTCGATCACATCAATTCCCTGGAACTGATTACAGGCATCAAAGATTATCTTAATGAAGGAAAGCTCATGCCTGAATTATCTGCACGTCCTCATAAGACTAGAAACAGGTATCTCAGTGAAATAGATGAGATAGAGGTACCCACTGACTTCATCGTAGGAGGGGTGATTCTTCCAGGTAGAAGTAAGGAACCAGGATACGCATCAAGAAAAATAGATGCTGGAGCCGATTTTTTCCAGACTCAGATCACCTATGATCACAACGAGATGCTGGATTTCTTAGAGAAGTTAGAAGACCGTGTTGAAAGATATCCACCTATACTCATAGGAATCACACCGTTCCAATCTCCGAAACAGATGATGGAACTCTCCGATACTGTTCCACAGGTTAACATACCCGACTTTGTACAAAAACGATTATCAAAGGCTAGTGACTTCAAATCAGAGTCTGTAGAATACACTATAGAATTTTACGAAAAGATCAAAGATGGTGCTCAAGATAGAGGTATAAAATCAAAACTTGGAGCTCACATAATACCTATCAGGTATGAAGGAAGAGTGAACGAGATAATAAGGAGGATAAGCGGGATATGAGTGAACTGTATCCCTGGGGTGGAAAATACAAGACAGGAAATAAAAATTCTCCGATAGCAGTAGTAACTTTGGACACAGAGTTCCACTTCCCTGAAGATAAAGTTGCGATCTGGGGTAAGATGAAGACCGAAAATTTAGGTATAGAAAAAGTGATCGGTAACATTATTTCAAATCCAAACATACGTTTTTTGATAATCTGTGGAAAGGAGATAAGAGGGCATAGGTCTGGTAATTCCCTGAAAGCCATCGTTAAGAATGGCATAGATGAAAAGAGTAGGATTATAGAGGCTCCTGGGGCTGTACCTTATATCGAGAATATCTCTGAAGAGGCTGTAGAGAGATTCAGAGAACAGGTAGAAGTTATAGATAAGATTGATGAAACTGAGGAGAAGACGATATTGGAATCGATTGAGTCATACATAAATAAGGATCCAGGAAAATATGGAGAACCATATATAGCCATCAGAATAAAAGATAAAAAGAAATCGAAACTGAAAGCAGATTTGGCATTACATGCTTCTCTTAAAGTAACCCCATGGGGGGATATTTCAGCTGCTGGGTCCGAATGAGCCCATATATGTTATATGATAACAAGAATAAGTATCGAAATAATAATTTAATACTTTATGTATTTATGAATGGAGGAATAAAAAATGTTCAGTTATACTAAAGAACAGACAACATTTGATCTTGGAAAAATAAAAGTAGGTGGATTACCAGGAAAATTTCCAACCTTGATGGTCGGAACTATTTTTTATGAAGGAGAGTTCAAAGATCCAAAAAACTCAATCAATAAAGCTAAAGAGTTAATCCACAAACAGAATGATATTTCAAACTTGACCGCAGTCCCCTCACTTGTTGATATCTTCATCTACGAAAAAGAAGAGGTCGGATGGAAGATAGATTTCGCCCTAGAAAATATAGATGGTTATTTCTCTATCGATATCCCAGAATCAGAGGTAAGGATAAAAGCTTTAGAATATTTGGATGAACAGGACGCTTTATCTCGTGTGATTTACAACAGTTTTAACCTTGGGATTACTGTGGAAGAACTGGAGGTGTTGAAAGATAAAACTCCATCTGGAGCGATAATCCTAGCTTATAATCCTCAAAACAACAACACTCAAGGAAGATTAGATATTTTAACTGATGGTGGTAAACTATTAGATAAAGGTTTACTGAAGATGGCAGAAGAAGTTGGTATAGAGAAGACTCTTCTAGATACAGCAGCCACTCCCTTGGGTGAAGGAGCATGTGAAACTCTTAGATCGATACCTGTATTCAAAAGTGAATTGGGGTTACCTGTTGGATGTGCCCTTCACAATACTGTGGAGGCATGGCAGTGGTTGGAAGAATATGATGATAGAGAAACTGTCTTAAAAACCATAGATGCGGGAATAGATGGTTTACCAGTCCTTTTAGGTGCTGATTTTGTGTATTACGGACCTATAGAAAATGCAGACATCTCATTTCCATATATCGGGATGGTCAATAAACTCACAGCAGAAGGTGCTGAGGATTATTTCGGACAAGAGATCTACGGGGACCATCCATATTATAAATTAGAATGAATCAATCGCTCAATTTTTTGGCGAGTTCGTGTAGATCCGCTCCTTCATTTTCAAATTTCTCAATGATTATTTCATTTTTCCTCGACTCAAGGACTACATCCTGACCAGGTTCGATTCCGATATCCTTTCTGATCTTCTTAGGTATCAAAACCTTTCCCTGAGCATCGACCCTTGCTTTCTTTCTCATTATTCGAGTAAGAATAATAATTGTATTTAAAATTAAGGCGGTTTATTATTTCTATATTTTTCTTTCATGCTTTATTTAAAAAAATGTCGAACCTAGCCCCACCTAGATCAGATTCTTTTACCTCAATTTCACCATCATACACTTCAATTATCCTTTCAACAATTTATCGATAAATTTCAGCATGAATCTAACACCCTTCCTCTCAAAATATATATCATTGAGATTACAGACAAGTTAGACTTTCAATTATTATTATTCATTTCACTTTCTTCAATTTCACCTCAAATCTAGCCCCACCCAATTCAGAATCCTTAACGGATATATCGCCATCGATACTTTCTGCTATTTTTTTTGCAACATACATACCAAGTCCAGTTCCGGCGAATTTTCCTTTCCGTGAATTTTTTTGAAAAATTATATCTTTAAATTCGTCAGAGATCCCTACACCATCATCTTCGATTATTATCTTTATATACTCTCCTATGGCCTCAGAATATATACGAATTTTAGAAGCTTTAGAATGAATTATAGAATTTATTATTACTATATTCATCATTTATAATTATACCTTCAGGGGCATTTTTTAAAAGAAGATCTAGCTTTCCTTCTACATATTTCTTAGCCTTCTTTCTATTGATCATTTTCTCTATTGAATTAATTAGTTCTTCATACTGCGATCTAGGATCCCCCATCTTGGTCATGTATAAATCAGCGCCCTCATTCAAGGCTGCCATCGCGATCTCCTCTCCACCTCTTCCGGTCAATACAACAAATGGAATATCTTCTCCCTGATCTCGTAATTTTTCTAAGAAGTCTAAACCATCCATATCAGGCATAAGGTAACAAGAAACCACAGCATCATATCTTTTCATCTTGATCTTATCTATGGCGTCCCTGGCAGAACTGGTTGTTTCAACTTTCAAACCGTCTTTTAAATCTTCTAAAAACAATTTAGCCTGCTCTAGTACCGGCCTTTCATCGTCTACGAATAAAACGTCCATCTCAAACACTCCCCTCTCCGAACCCTCTCGTTGGATATATAATATGGATATTGGAGGTTATAATCTTATCAGTGACAAAATTTGAATCCCATTTTATCTTATGTTGATTTTAAAAATAAACATCCATTAATTTTTTAAGAAGTAAAATCTATATTTGAAGAACATGAATGTAAATAAAGAATTGATAACCACTGTTGTGGGTAGTTTCCCTTCCGAACCTTCAAAAGAATCTCTATCCAAATCATATTTCACAGATACCGATCCTTATTTGGAAAGCCTTAGAAACGCTGTTTTAACCCAGATTGATACTGGGATAGAATTGATCTCAGATGGACAGACAAGAGGAGGGATGGTTGAAATATTTGCAGGAGGGCTGAAGGGATACAGAATCAAAGAAAAGATAGAGATCATCTCAGATATAAAGTTCCTGAGTCCGATCACGCTGCAAGATCAAAAATTAGCTAAAAATATGATCTCAAAGGATGTTGGATTGAAAGGGATAATCACTGGACCTTTTACCATGGTAAGAAGTGCAGAAAATAAACATTATCGATCTGAAAAAAACGCAGTTTTAGATACTGCTGAAGCCTTAAAATATGAAGCTCAAGAGCTAGCAAAGGTGTGTGATGTTGTCCAAATAGACGAACCTTTTATTTCCACCGAATTTCCAGAATATGCACAGGAAGCAGTAGAAACTATACTAGACATAAACACAACCACAGCAATCCATATATGCGGAAACGTAAATCCATTCGTGGAAGATCTGGTAGAATTCGATGTGGATATATTGGACCACGAATTTGCTGATAATCCCTCTCTATTCGAAGTCTACAAAGATATCGACTTTTCCCAAAGGATGTCTGTAGGTGTGGTAAGTACTGATCCTAGAGTTGAAAGTATAGATGAAATAAAAACCCGGATAAATAAGGCATATGAGATTTTTGGCGCAAACTGTATGCTGGATCCAGATTGTGGATTGAAAGATATTGATTTTGAATCAGCGAAGAGCAAATTAGAAAATATGGTCCAGGCAAGAGATCTGTTGTTAAAAGTGATTTGATCTTATAAAATAGATTCATATACTACCAAAAAAATAGCATACTTATGCTTAAGATGAGGGAGTACTTCAAAGAAGATGGGTCACAGAGAAAGGTAGCTAAATTTTTATTAAAAAATGGACTGAGTATAGAAACTGGTGAGATCTACTGCGATAAAGTAAAAATACCCAAAGAGAATTTATCCGAACATCTGAGAATCTCTGTTAACACTATCGATGAAACTATCGATCTGATAGAAGATCATATCGATCTAAAGGAGATATTTAGAAATCTCAGGCCTACGGCTTATTTTGGCAGGATTGCTGAACAGATAGATGCAGGGGTTATAGAGATTACACCTACAGACCCTCATGGCGTGGGTATATTAGCTGGTGTGACCAAAATAATTGCAGATTTTGACATAAGTATTAGACAATGCTTGACCGAAGATTCAGAACTGAAGGAAGACCCAAAACTAATAGTTATCACTGAAGATACTATTCCTTTAAAAGCTTTAGAAAAAATAAGAGAAGTTGAAGGTATTGAGGGGGTAGAACTCTATTGAATTTACGATAATTTTTTATCTACTTTCAACATTAATAGGTGAGTGGAAATGATAGAAGTCGAAGAGATTCAGGCGAAAGAGAAGAAAAAGGTAGAATTCGATGAGAAGGGATTCTTCGTGATCTACCTTGACGATGAAGAGATCGTCGCTGAGCATTACAAGAACGTGAACAAAGGTGGTAAGTTAGAGGTAGAAACAGGTAGTCTAGACCTCATAATCAGAGGTGAAGATGCTAAGTCTATCTCCGATACTATAATCGATAAAGATCTGATATCCCGTCTTGACCATATGGCTTATATTTCCAGGGAACTACAAAAAGCAGAGATAGCTTTGAAGAATGATATCGATTTCGAACAGAGTGAAGATTTAGAACTATAAATTTTTACAACTTGGTATTTTGGTTGATTTCTATAAGAAATTATATATATAAATCCTTGTTTAAAAAATAGACCAGGTGGTTTTATGAAGATATGTGTTATGGGGGCTGGTTCGGTCGGTGCTTATTTTGGAGGAAGACTAGCTTCTAAAAATGATGTCAGTTTCATCGCTAGGGGCGAACATTTAGAATCGATGATAGATCAAGGTCTCAAAATTAAGAGTGAAGTCCACGATGACTTTAAGATATCTGTTAATGCTACTGATGACCCTGAAGAGATAGGTCCAGTTGATCTGGTCTTGCTCACTGTCAAAGCCTATGATACTGAAGAAGCTGGAAAACAGATAAAACCGTTGATAGGAAAAGATACCATCATCCTTTCCTTACAGAACGGGATCGATAATGAAGAGATATTGGCTGAGATGTATGGTAAGGATAAGGTTATCGGGGGAGTGGCTTACATCTTGTCCAGAGTTGAGCAACCAGGGGTCATAAATCATGAATCGTTAGGTAGGGTCGAGATAGGAGAGTTGAATGGAAGGATCACAGGAAGGATAAAAGAAATAAAAAATGTATTCGAAAGTTCAGATATCGGCTGTGATATCTCAAAGAATATAAAACAGGTGCTGTGGCAAAAACTAGCGTTCAACTGTGCTTTGAACGCGATGACAGCTCTTACCGATAGTTCTCTTCACATTATTTTGGAAATAAAAGAATCCTCTGAGGTCTTCGAGGAAACTGTAAGAGAAGCAGTAAAAGTAGGAGTTGCTTCAGGAGTAGAGATGGATGAAGACGAAGTGATAAGCAATTTGATGGAGATAGCTAAAGAGGCTGGAGCAATGAAAAGTTCCATGTTATATGATAAAGAGAAAAGGAAA
The DNA here is from genome assembly GCA_046538435.1 of Thermoplasmata archaeon. Taxonomy (GTDB): domain Archaea; phylum Thermoplasmatota; class Thermoplasmata; order Halarchaeoplasmatales; family Halarchaeoplasmataceae; genus CAYSTL01. The sequence continues at coordinate 10,326 of JBKHIX010000045.1, forward strand.
AAACTTGAGATCGACCCGCTAAATGGGAAGATTGTAGAGATGGGAGAAGAGTTGGATATCGATACTCAAGTGAATAAAACGCTTTATGGATGTCTGAAGATAATCAATGAAACTCAAGACCTGTAACATATTTCTAAAATAATCAAATAAAATAACATGATTGAAACATACCAACCAGTTGTTATGTAGTAATTCTCACAAGGTTGTTACAATAGATGGACTAGCAGAGAATACAGGAACAATCAAAGAGGGACGTACTATTACTTCGATACTAAGTTTGAACTGAAAAACAGATCGATATAAAAATTAAATTGTAGTGGAAGACAAAAAAAATTCAATAGTTGTGTATTTGACTATGAATTAAAACTTAGCAAGTAGAACTTTATACTCATCGATTTTCTTGAAGCCTAATTTCTCTGCTAACTTCACTGACGGTTCATTGTAGGCTCCGCATTCCCAATACGGAGTAATATCGTTTTTCAAACAGTAATCTACGAATTCAGCAGCAGTCTCGGTAGCTATACCCTTCTGTCTATATCTATCCAAAGTCTCTATACCTACCCCACAAGCTCCTTTACTCACATATTCAGAAGTACACCAGCACACTATTTCGTTTCCAACTAATCCCGCTTTTCCAAAACCGTTCTCATAGTATTTCCTGAAATAGGGCCATATCCACTTTACCTCGTTAATCACTCTAGCTAGATTTCTTAATTCTGTACTTTTGAGAAACTGCTCATCAATATCTATGACTCTTAGTTCATCTAAGGAACTCTCGAATTCTCCAATTTCTTCCTTATTATATTTATAAAAGTACTTCTCCAAATTCTTAAATTCTCTATCACCAAACACTGATTTGATCACTTGGTCCGATATATCTGTGAGATTATTTACCTTAAAATGTGAAAAACCATGCTCTTCGGCCTTCTCTTCTATTACATCTTCAAACAATTCAGACAAATCTGCTATGAACTCAGAAGAAGGTGATTTTCCAAACACATAAAATACAATATTACCCTTATCCCATAGAAAATAAGTTTCCTCCTTCTCATCGGACCATAGTTCACATTCAGTATTGCCGTCAGAGATAGACGACAATGTCATCCTTAATTGAACATTCTCAATACCTGATGAAACAAACCTAATTTTATCACTATCAATCTTTTCCAGCATACGTGCTGATATTGGTATCTATCTCATAAACATTTTGTTAATTCAAGATAAATAAATAAAAAATGAGAAAAAGTTTATCCGTAGAGCGGTGGTGTTGCAGAACTCCTGTCCATCTTTTTCTGAGCTTGTTTTGCCTGTGAGACCATCTGGTTGTACATCTCTTCAAGCTCTTCAGCTCTTTCTATCAAACTCTCTGTTTCTATCTCGATATCTTTTATACCAGCAAACTTTTGTAAAAGACTTACCGCAGCTCTCGGATCTGGAAGTTTTGGATTAGACTCTATGTACATCCCTATCGCTTTTAGATCTTTTTCATGAGCAGTCAGGATTAGTGAACTTGAAATTCCCGTGATAGCTCCTCTTTCAATGATGTCAAGATCGATCTCCTCAGCCTCTCCCTCATAGGTATGACCACTCAAAACACCCCATATTTTATTCTCTTCGCTTTCATCCCTTTTCTGAACCCCATCCATGATAAATATCTCATTTACTCCTTTCTCCTGCGCCCACTCAACTATCTTCTCTGCTAAGCTGTTAGTCAGTTCTGGTGGTATCACCATATCTGATTTCACTAGTAGAAAACCTTCACCATAGAAGAACCTGACCGGCCTTCTCGGTATACCATCGAAAACAACTGCTGTAGGTGGAAATTCATCACAATCCAACGAAGCTACTTGTTCCAAATCTAAAGTATTTATTAACTGTTCAGAAGCTATGCCACCCACTAGTCCTATTCCTGGAAATCCAGCCAGTAGTGTGTCAACTTCTGGAATCTTATCCTCTTCATTTATCTCATAACACGGTGATGTCATTTTTTGATCCCTCATCAGCTATATCTTCAACATAGATTAAAAATTTTTGTGACAACAATCCATCACTTTTTAGATATTTTTTCAGCTATATGCATAAATCTGTTCTCATCAAATTCTACTAACTCAAATCCATTCTTTTCCAAAAAGTAGTCAAGTTCCGACTTTAAAAAACTTCTCAAAACCTGCTCATCTTCGAACTGGTCGATGATTTCCTCTCCTTGTTTAATAGTGTATTTGCATTTCCAGTTCCAACTCAGACCCGTGGCTATATTCCATTTAACCTGGTTATCCCTTTCAATCAATTTATCTTCCAATTCAACTTTATCAGTCGTTCTACTATACTTTTCGAACCCTTTTATAGTCTGTAATCCATCAAAATTATCCATCATTAGTAGCCCACCTTGTACTAAATGGTCATTGAAACATCTTAATGATTTATTTACATCTTCATCATTTACCATATGAGCAAAACTGTGTCCAAAACATACAACAGCATCGAATCTTTTCTCGATATCAAAATCCCTGATATCTCCTTGGATAAAAATCACTTCAGGTACCCTTTTAGTAGCAATATTCAACATCTGCTTAGATAGGTCTAAACCCATCACATCATAACCATTTTTATACAGCCTTTTAGTCAACCTTCCGGTTCCACAAGCAACTTCCAAAACGTTTTCCATTCCTCTTTCCTGCATGTAATCATCTACTATACTGAACTGTTCATCATAATCGAAGATGACCTCATACATCTTATCATAGAGTTCAGCATGTTCGAAGTAAAGCATATTCAAACTCTCCTTTATCGAGTTATAGATGTCCATTTAAATATAAACTTTCTCAAGTATTGTTAATACCATATATTAGTTGATCGTCACAACAAAAGATAAATTTAAAGAGTCATTGTTAGAATGTTGAGCCTTATGAAAAATAGTGGTACAAAGAGAAATAAAACACCCAAATCAAGAACACTGTATATACT
>JBKHIX010000155.1:0-3343 GCA_046538435.1 Thermoplasmata archaeon
CTAGTTCTGGGAAATTCTAAATATGTCTTTTTTTATTTAGAAATGCTATGATTATTTCTGATACGCAGATAGAGGAACTGATTAGAGAAGATAAGCTCGGTATAGAAGGCTATAGGGAAGAAAACCTCACACCAAATGGGTATGATCTTACAATATCAGAGATATCGATCGAGGGAGATGAATCTGTAAATGAAGGGTCTGTAAAGATTCCTGAAAATACATGGTTCGCTGTTTCTACTGATGAATATGTGAGGTTTCCGTCAAATATCGCTGGAGAGCTGTGGATAAGGACAACCTGGGCTAGACAAGGTGTTATCTCTTCATTTGGCATGATTGATTCAGGATTTGAAGGAAATTTGACCCTCAGTGCCTATAATGCAGGGGATGAGATCGAAATCGATATCGGTGAAACATTCGCTCAATTAGTTTTTCATATATTGTCAAAAGATAGTAAAAAATTGTATGAGGAACGTTCGGGTAATTATCAAGGCTCTAAAGGCGTAACTCTATGACAATTTTAAAGTAGTTCTAGATATTGATTAGACCATGACTGTAAAGATAAACGGTGAAAGTTTAACTATCAAAGATGTTGTGAAGGTCTCTAGAAAGGGAGAAGAGGTCGAGATCTCAGAAGATTGTATTGAGGGTATAGAAAGATCGAGATCGATCGTTGAAGAGACACTTAAATCTGATGAAGATGTGTATGGAATCAATACAGGATTTGGAGAACTAGCTAACGTAAAGATTGAAAGAGACAAGACAGAACAGCTACAGAAAAATCTTGTGTTGAGTCATGCGAGTGGAGTAGGTGAACCCTTAGATGAAGAGATAGTGAGAGGTGTGATGCTGTTAAGGGCTAACACTCTCGCTAAAGGTTACAGTGGAGCGAGGTTGAAGGTGATACAGACACTTGTGAATATGCTGAATGAGAAAGTTCATCCCGTAATTCCATGTAAAGGAAGTGTGGGTGCTTCTGGAGATCTGGCACCTTTAGCTCACATGTCTTTAGTTTTGATTGGAGAGGGGAAGGCAGTGTATGATGGAGTAGAGTTATCTGGTAAAGAGGCCATGGAAAAAGCAGGCATAGAAACTGTTGGATTGAAGGCCAAAGAGGGACTAGCTCTTCTTAATGGCACACAGGTCATGACTGCTATAGGTGCTCTAACTGTGCATGATTCAGAATTGTTGTTGAAAAGTGCTCAAATTGCGAGTGCAATGAGTTTAGAATCGCTGATGGGAACCGACGCTGTATTTGATAAACGTATCCATGATGTAAGACCACACGATGGGCAGATAACTTGTGCTGGTAATCTAAGAAAATTGACTAAGGACAGCGATATTATCCGATCTCACAAGGACTGTGATAGAGTTCAGGACCCATATACCTTGAGATGTATGCCTCAGGTCTATGGAGCTACTAGAGATGCGATCGGTTATGTTAGAAAAGTGATCAATATTGAGATGAACTCTGCCAACGATAATCCGTTGATATTTGATAACGGAGATGTAATATCTTGTGGTAATTTTCATGGGCAACCAGTGGCATTGGCTATGGATTTTTTAGGGAGCGCCATCTCAGAGATCGGAAATATATCAGAAAGGACGACTGATAAACTTATGTATGAAGAGGAGAGCGGACTTCCACCATTTTTAGCTAAGGATAGTGGTTTAAATTCCGGTTTCATGATTGCTCAATATACAGCCGCTTCGTTAGTATCAGAGAATAAAGTGTTAGCTCATCCAGCTAGTGTTGATTCTATTCCAACTTCTGCAGGTCAGGAAGACCACGTAAGTATGGGGTTGACAGCTGCAAGGCAAACTAGAGATATCTTAAACAATGTAGAGCATGTAGTTGCTATTGAGATGTTAGCAGCATCACAGGGATTAGAGTTTCATGATTTAGAGCCAGGGAGGGGTGTAAAGGTAGCTTATGATTTTATCAGAGAGTATATTGAACCATTGGATAATGATAGACCTCTTAATGAAGACATACTTAAATGTAGAGAATTGATACATGAAGGGGAAGTCATAGATGAAGTTGAGAAGGAGATAGGTGAACTGCACTGAAAAAAATTATATTGTATTGAACGATATGAAGGTGAGATAAGATGGCCAATGAACAGGATTCGACCAAGGATTCACGTGAATTAAGTTATCTAGAGAAGAAAACACTCGTAGCTCTGGAAGAGTTAGAAGAGGAGGCGAGTCCAGAAGATATTCTGGATGAAGGAGATTTTGACGAAAAAGTTCAGGTGATGAACGCAGTCTCCTGGTTGAGTTCTAAAGATATTGTCGAGGTCGATGAAGAAATAAAGCATTACTATTCTTTAGCAAAAAAAAGTCTTGCTAAGAAGGATTTACCTGAAAGGACAGCGTTAAAGTATCTGGATAAAGCGGGAGGAGAATGCAGTATAAAAGAACTCCAGGAAAATAGTGGATTGAGTAAAAGCAAAATTGGGATAGCACTAGGTTGGCTTAAAGATAAAGGGTGGGCCAGAATAGTTAAGCATGATGGTGAATCTTACTTGGAGATCACTAGAAAAGGAGAAAAGGCTGTTAAAGAGAGAGGAAAAGACGAGAAATTGATCAGACGTCTTGGTAAGGAAGAAAGATTATCTGACGAAGAAGTGGATGAATATACTGTTAAAGATCTAATGTCTAGGAAAGAGATTTTGAACGAGGATAAAAAAGTATTTAGAACTATAAGATTGACAGATAAAGGTAGAAGTATAATAGATAAAGGAATAGAACTCAAACCTGAGATCAACCAGTTGACTCCTGAGATTATAAGGACCGGAGCTTGGAAGGAAGCTAGGATCAGGCCGTATGATGTTAAAGCATTCGCCCCTACAAAATATGGCGGTAAACAGCATCCTATAAAAAGGGAGATTGAGGAAGTAAGACGCGTTTTTTTAGAGATGGGCTTCACTGAGATGAAATATGATTACATTCAGCCAGCGTTCTGGAATATGGATGCATTGTTCATACCTCAGGATCACCCTGCAAGAGATCTTCAAGATACGTTTTACATGAAGAGACCTCATTATATCGATGTCGAAGGAGAGATAGTTGATAAGATAAAGAGTGTTCATGAGAACGGTGGAGGAACTAGGTCGAAGGGTTGGGGTTATAAATGGAGTAAAAAGAAATCTGAAGAAGCTGTTTTGAGGACCCATACTACTGTTGCTTCCATAAGACATCTTTCGGAGAATACTGAATCACCTGTGAAGGCGTTCTCTTTGGACTGGAATTTCAGGAGTGAGAAAAGCGATTCCACTCATCTGTCAGAGTTCATTCAGATTGAAGGAATAGTTATGGAAGAAAATGCAAGCTTGAATATGCT
>JBKHIX010000046.1:0-13098 GCA_046538435.1 Thermoplasmata archaeon
AAATCTTCAGCAGTAGGTCCCAGCATAAGATTTCCTTCTACACTCTGTACAGCATAGACCCCCTTCGTTTTTTCCGTAGGAGTTGGATGTATGATCTTCTCTGGTTTTTCCTTCACATCTTCATCGAAAAGATAGTACTGTCCCTTCCTCGGCTTGATATCAAACTCATCAATTCCAGCCATCGAAGATATCTCATCTGCAAAAAGACCTGCAGCGTTTATCACGATATTGGCTTCTATATCTCCCTTATCAGTGACAACTGACTCAACTTCGCCATCATTTACGATTATATCTTTCACTTCAGTATCAAGATGAATTTCGACACCGTTATCTACAGCATTCTCTGCAACTCCAATAACAGCTTCCCACGGCTCCACAACACCTGCTGAGGGTGCATATAAAGCGTATTTTGCTTCATCACTAACCATTGGTTCCAGTTCTTTTAACTCTCCTCTATCAACAATCCTGAGATCATTCACTCCGTTCTTCTTACCGATTTCAATATATTTTTTACATGTTTCAAGTTCTTCATCGTTATAAGCCAACATAAGCTCTCCAGGCCACTTAACAGGGATATCTAGTTCCTCACTCCATTCTCTCCATAACCTATTCCCTTCAGCACACAATTCAGCCCTGATCGGATATTTCTCAGGATCATCCTCATGACCAGGATGAATAATTCCTGTATTGGCTTTTGTTGCTCCCCAGCCTACATCTATCTCTTTTTCCAATAAAACTACATCTAGATTTTCATACTTACTCAGCCCTCTAGCAACCGAAGAACCAGTAATACCTGCTCCAATTATCACTACTCTATACATCTTAATCAACTCAAATATCCTTTGACCAACCCAAAGATCTCTGGACTGCTTTCCTCCAACCACTATACAATCTATCTCTTTCTTCTTCTTCCATATCTGGTTCGAATACTTCATCTATCTCAGATAAATCAGCTAGTCCCTCCTTATCTTTCCAGATATCAATTTGCAATCCAGCCATATAAGCCGCTCCAAGAGAAGTCGTCTCTAGGTTTTTTGGTCTAATCACTTTTTTATGGGAAATATCTGACTGGAACTGCATCAAAAAGTCGTTTTGAGCAGCTCCACCATCGACTCTTATCTCTTTTACTTCTATTCCAGATTCTTTTTCCATCTCTCTTAAAACATCTTCAGAAAGATAACCCATAGCTTCCAAAGAAGCTTTTGCTAGATGTGCTCTACCAGTACCTCTGGTCATACCTACTATCGTACCTCTAGCGTACTGGTTCCAGTATGGTGCTCCTAGACCAACGAATGCTGGTACGAAATAGATATTTTCATCGTCATCCACAGATTTAGCCAGCTCTTCAGCCTCATCTAATTCATCTATTATACCCAACGAATCTTTAAGCCATTCGATGCCAGCACCAGCGATGAAAACGCTGCCTTCTAAAGCGTATTCTACTTTCCCATCGATACCCCAGGAAATGGTCGTCAACAGATTATCAGACCTGCATCTCTCTTCTCCTGTATTCTTTAAAATAAAGCTGCCAGTACCATAGGTGTTCTTGACCATCCCTTTCTCGATACACGATTGTCCAAACAGAGCTGCCTGCTGGTCACCTATACATCCACATATCGGTATCTCTTTACCAAACAAACTTTTTTCAGTGTAACCATACATATCAGACGATTCTTTGACCTCTGGTAATATAGGTGCAGGAACATCGAATATTTCCAGTAAATCTGAACTCCATTCTAACTTTTCTATGTCAAAAAGCATAGTTCTAGAAGCATTTGAAAGATCTGTTGCATGAGTTTTTCCACCCGTTAATTTATAGATAAGGTACGAATCAATAGTACCAAGCAAAACATCTCCTTCTTCAGCCTTTTCTTTGATTTTTTTATCGTTATCTATCAGCCATTTTATCTTTGGTGCTGAAAAGTAGGAGTCAGGTATGAGACCAGTCTTCTTGTTAATTAAATCAAAATATTCTTTCTTAACCTCATCTACGATCTCAGAGGTCCTTCTATCCTGCCAGACTATAGCATTATGAACTGGTTTACCTGTCTTTTCATCCCATAGAACAATCGTTTCCCTCTGATTTGTTACACCTACTGCTTTTATATCATCAAAACAAATTCCTGCACTCTCGACAGCTTCGGTACAAGACTTTAACTGCATCTCCCATATCTCTTCAGTATCGTGTTCAACCCATCCTGGTTCAGGGAAATACTGCTGGAATGAGTTCTGTCCTTTTCCGACTACCTTTCCTTCCCAATCTATAACGAAAGATTTAGCACTTGTAGTCCCTTCGTCGGGCGTTAAAATATATGTATCAGAGCTATTCATCCGGTCATGATTGATTGCATTGTATAAAAAATTTGTACGATGTGATTTCATTCAACCTATACATCACTCTATCAATTCATAATTATTCAGTATTTTAAGAGCTTCTAAGGTCAATATCCCTTTCCATTCATTATATGCTGGTTCCATCTTATCCTTATAAACTGATGTGTCCCAACTGGGTTCCAATATCGAATCTTTTTCTAACTTATCCACTACGAACTCTAAATTTTTCTCTATCTTAGCCTTTTCAATATCGAATTTATTTTTGTCAGGATGGTCAACAAAATCAAGTGGTTTAGGAACGTATTCATCCCATTTATCTTCATCATAAACCACAAGCTGTTCAACGGCTCTAGATATATGGTTTTCTAATCTCTTTTTATTTCCTCTAGAAACTTCCTCGTAAAGATGAATGAAACAATATACCTCATTCTCTGATTCGAATTTATCCTTCTTTCTTATATAATTTATTGCATGGTCTATCAATCTATCAACATCGATTATCTTTGTGTAATTCCTGTATTTATAAAGATATCCGATGATCTCAGCAGATGGATTTCCCCAGTTTTTATCTATTATAGTCATTCCATCTTCTTTATCATAATGCCACCACCATGTATGTGGATATTGGTTCACCTTTTTAGGTACTGAAAACCAAATTTTTCTATCCTTATCGAAAGTCTGCTCAAGATATCTTATAGCAGACTCTATCATATCTTCAGATGTCAATGTGGTGTCAACCTTTCCCAAGTATCTCAGTCCGATAGATGTAGCCAAAGGTGACGAATCAGGCAACCTAAAATCAGGTTCCAAAGCATTACCAAAACCACCGTCTTCATTTTGATAGGTTCTTAATTCTTCTTCAACTCTATCTTCTGACCTTTTTTGAAAAAAATTTTTAAACCGGTATTTCTCCAACTTTCTACCTTCTTTCTCAATTAAATGTTTAGCTTCATCCAGGGTTGATTTTGTTAATTTTTTCATATTGATTTTATATATGTTTAAGTTAGATTTAGTTTTTTTTCCTTAATGATAACAGAAATTTTATCTAATATTTGGATGAAAGAAAGCGGTAAATCATCTAAGTATTTATATTTCTTAACCTATCACCTTATAAAAAGCGAATAATACGACTGATAAAAGTCTAGTTGGCAGATGCGGATTATACTGTAGTGCCTGTATTATCTATAGAGCATACAAAGATTCTGAAGAACTAAGAAGAAAGATAGCTGATGATAACGACTGCAAACCAGAATATGTAAAATGTGAAGGGTGTCAATCCAAACAAGATGAAAGGTGGGATAAAGATGAGACTTGGGGTGAGAGCTGTGACGTTGTCAGATGTCTAAACAATAAAGGACTGACGTACTGTTTTGAATGTCAAAATTATACTATATGTGAACTTCATGATAAATGGGCAGATATATTCTCAAAAGATGGAGAAGATATCAAAAGAAATCTTGAATTGATCAAAGAAGAAAAAATAGATGAATGGTTAAACATGGAAGAAGAAAAATGGATCTGTAAAGAATGCGGTAAACCAATTTCCATGGTCTTAGATAAATGTCATTGGTGTGATACAGGTATTGAACTTAGATGATTATTCAGTAGTTCTAGTTTTAAACTTCTCAAGAGTTTCCTTCATATCAGAATTATAGATCCCGATCACTATCAGCACTAAAACACCTAATAACATACCCATGATCGCACCAAATAATAATCCAGAGATTAATCCAGCTGTAACTGAAAAAACAAATATAGATATCAGACCTTTTTCGAAATCATATTTGAAAACTATAGCTCTAACAATTTTTCCCCCAAGTACTCCTACAATAAATCCTGCTCCAATAACAAAAAATATTATCTCTAAAACGCCTCCAAACAACCAACCTATTATCACGAAGATAATACCGAGTATGTTTAAAGTGATTCCTTTCTTTCTAATAGACCTTTCATCCATGATATTTCTATAGTAACAATAAACCATGTTCCTTTTTAATATTATCGTGAAGAATTAAGGTCTATTGAAAAAATGACTAGCTCTAACATTCAGAATTATGATAACTATAGTGACTATAAATCCGATAAATATCCCCAATGCCCATCCAAAGAGAAGTGATGATAGATATCCAAACAAGATAGTTATCACAAATATGAAAACTATACCTACTAGCCCTCCGAACTCATCCACGATAATCCTTACGAATTGCCCTCCTAAAAATCCAAGAATAACGCCGAATCCCATAGCAAAAAACAATGCACCACCAGCACCACCTACCCAAATTCCAAAAGCTAATAGAACAAAACCGATAATGATGACTGTCAAATCCTTTTTACTGATTATTCCTTCATCCATACTTCCTGTTAAAATTAAACAACTCCTTTTTAAACACTTCGTATAATATTACTAGACTGATCGCTCAATGAATCTGTTTCAAAGAATTCTCGAGAATCCTATCTAATTAATGTGAATTTTTACAAAAATAAAAATAAATAGGGGGAAACTTAAAGTATTAAGTTAAGGAAAAGTGTTTTCGAACTCTAGGCTAGTTTATTAATTTTTTCTCATCTTTATTTCTATCGACGAGACGTTTGTTGTGCCGCCGTCTTCATTTTCGAGTTCTTCTGTATCAGTTATGATCTCTTCGATCGAAGCCTCTTCCATAAAGCGGTTCTTGGTGATCTCAGCAACGTCTACCGCTTTGCTTATTGCTCTTCCACGGGCTTTGATCATTGCTTCTTCATTTCCGCTATTGAACTGTGTCAATAGGGCCATTACGTAGCTCATTGTTTCTTTACTTCCGACGAATATAGTATTCTCATCTGCCATGTTTATCACTTTTTTCTTAGTTGATTGCAATATAGCAAATATAAAGGTACTATTAACTGTTTTCCTTCAATTTTAGTTTTTTTCTCTCTCATATAGTCGGCGTTAAATCAAAATACATCATTTGATCCAAAAAAACTATCAATTAACAAGCCCTTGTTTATCTTTAATATGGTCAAACTCACTCCAGATAAGAAGAACTTAGAACCCGGCTATTCAGCTTACCCGTCTATATTCAAAAACATGGACCTTTATTTAAATGATGTTTTCACCAATAGAGATGGAACAAAAATGATAGTTAAAGAAGAAACTTTAGGCGAAAAATGGTATGTAGAGAAAATAAAAAGTTCTGAATGATCAAGCAAATCAATCGAAAAATACTAAGTATACTTCTACTCTCATTGATTTGGTTTAATTCATGCAGGTGCTCTATTACGGTATAGAAGACGAAGAAGGAAAAGTCCCTGGAAACATACTAAAAAATGATGAGATGGTATCATCTATTTTGGTACCAGTAGAAAACATGTCTGAACTTGAAAAACCAGGGAATATTGAGATCCAAGAGGATGATGATTTATTAAAAAATAGTGAGGAAATTAATCCCTCTGATTACTTAGTCAAAGACTGGAAAAATGGAAAGGCTAAAAGAATATATTCAGGTATGATTGGCAGTCTAGACGATGACTGGAAGGAAATAGAACATATAGAGGTATACGGTAATGGATCTGTATATGTTGATGGAGAACAAATAAAAGGAAAATTTACTATCACATATGGTTCCACTGTTCTTATCAAAGATGTGCAGGATGTTTGCGAAAGAACGGATAAGGAGATGGAGAAAGAATATTACCACTGCGTTTTCTGCGATAAAAAATTAAAATCCTATAAAGCAATAGAAGAGATGGTTCCAAATAACTGGATGATCGGAGACAGTGATGAGGGAAAAGAAAAAGGGTCCGGAAACGTAGAAAGGAAAGAAGACGGATCTACGATAATCCATGGTATCTGTCCTGACTGTGCTGAAGAAAGGGATCTTGAAAAAAAAGGCAGCAGGATTACCGATTGGGGTTGAACTCTTTTCATTTTATTAGATTCTTTATTTAAGTGATGATCATTCAAAAAATATATATAACTGACTGATTAGTCAGTCAGTAGTGATGTCTTCCGAAGATGATATCCCTCCAGAAATTCGAAAGGATTTCATGAAAGCAACTTTTCACGCTCTTTGTAAGCATGGTTACGCTGATATCACCATGAAAAAGATAGCAGATGAGTCTGAAAAATGCAAATCTACATTACATTACCATTATGGTACTAAAGAAAATTTGATGGTCGATTTTATCAAGTATTTATTAGAAGGTTTTGAAGAGAAAATAGTACCTGACAGCGATGATCCTTTGGAAAAACTAAATGGGCTGATCGACAACATGCTGTTCGGTCTAACAGATGGAGATATGCATGAAAGATTTCATACTGTTTTACTTGAATTGAGATCGCAAGCACCTTACAACGAAAAATATAGGGAACAGATCACAAAGAATGATGAATACATTCAGAAGATATTGATCGACATAATAAAAGAAGGCATCATCAAAGGAAAATTTAAGGATGTTAATCCTGAGCGTACTTCCACTATTATTCTCTCATCTATTGACGGAGCTAGAGCTCGCCAGATATCTACAAATCGTGAAGCAGCAGTAAATGTAAGAGAATCTTTGAGAAGGATCATCGAAAGCGACATCGTAAAAGATGATGAGTGATAAAGAATGAGGGGTAATGTAGAAGAAAGAAGAGAAAAAATCCTAAATGGAAAGATAATACCAACCCTATTAAGCCTTGCCTGGCCGGTTGTCATCGGCAGTATGTTACAAACAGCATACAACCTTGCTGATACCTTTTGGTTGGGAAGAGTAAGTGCTGAGGCTGTAGCAGCTCCAACAACTTCATTTCCGCTTATTATGGTACTTAACGCCCTAGGAATGGGACTCGCTACAGCAGGTATTTCTTTAGTATCTCAACATACTGGATCAGGAGGAGATAGGACAGCAAACGAGGCTGCAGGACAGGTTTACGGATTACTGTTGATCATAAGTATTGCTGGCGGCCTGATCGGCTTCTTCTCATCTGGATACATCTTGAAATTTATCGCAGATCCCGACGTCTATCCTTATGCTCTAAATTATGTCAGAATTATTTTTGCTGGTGCGCCGTTCATGTTTTCATTTATTGCCTTCAGATTTATCCTGAGAGGAACAGGAGATATGAAAACACCAATGTATATTAGATTGGTAGCAGTTGGTCTTAATGTGATTTTAGATCCTTTTTTAATTTTAGGTTCAGGTGCAGTAGTCGATATTGGATTGTTCAGCTTTACAATCCCAACAATCTTTGGATACTCTATACCCTCATGGGGTGTATCTGGTGCAGCAGTAGCTACAATCACCACAAGAAGTATCGCAGCGATAGTTGGTATGTACCTTCTGTTTAACGGTAAAGTCGACATCCATCTTTCTATAAAAGATATAAAAGTCAAGTTTAGATGGGTGAAAAAAATCTTTGATATAGGTCTCCCAGCATCCATTGCTAGAGTGGGTAGTTCTCTTGGGTTCGTTGGATTAATCACGATTATCTCTTCTTTCGGAACAATCGCCATAGCATCTTACGGTGTGGGACAGAGGGTAATCCAGATGATCAACCTTGGCATATGGGGCTTTGCAGGTTCAGCCACCACGATGGTAGGACAGAACGTAGGTGCTAAACAGAAGTCCAGAGCAGAGGAAATTGTAAAGAAAACTTTGATGGTATCTGGTGTAATAATGGTAAGTATAGCCATTATCATATACCTGATAAGAAAACCTATGGTGGGATTTTTCTTAAGCAGCGATATAGAGCATTTCGATGCTGTAGTTAAGGAAGCCTCATTGTTTATTTCTATATTCGTCGTTTCAATACCATTCTTTGGTTGGTTCAGAATATTCGATTCAACTTACAGAGGTACAGGCCATACGAAAGCTGCAATGGTTTTCTCGCTGACCAGAATTTTAGTATTAAGACTTGGATTCTCAATTTTCCTAGCATTCCCTTTATTCGGAATAGGATTGAATTTGGGAACAGTAGGCGTATGGACAGGAATGGCATTGAGTAACATAACAATAACTGGACTATCATATCTGTACTTCCGAACAGACAAATGGAAAGAACGAACTATCGAGGAAAGAGAAGAAACTAAATCAACCCCATAGTTCGAAAATCTTTCAATTGTTCGAAACGTTTCAAATAAACCTCTTATAAACTACCCTCTTTTATTTATTACAAAGAAATAGGAGGAATAATAATGAATAATAGAATGATAAAAGTGTTCTCGATCGTTGCGATCGCTTTCCTGCTTACAGTTTCTCTAGCATCAGTAGCACTAGCTAATCAAGCGGAAGAGGCTCAGCAGGGTAAAAGCAAAGCTCAACAGGAAAGAGCACAAAACATGGCAAGAGCAGCAGAGAAGAACTGGTTTGGACAATTTACAATGGAAGACGGAACGGTAGATGGAAGATTTGTAAAGTTTGATTTCAACGAAACGACAGGAACAATATCAGATTATAAGGTATTTATCGGTGAAACCTACGTAAATGTTTTCGATGAAGTAAAGATAAATAATTTTGAACCCATCGAGACATCGATCCAAGGAGCAGTATTCATGATGAACGGTACTCATGCAAAACTGATGATACATAACAATCCAAGAGCTATAATGCAGATAGTGAATCCCTACGATGATACACCTCTCTTGGTCAACTATACAGTAGATGAAAATGTAGATATTAATGAGGAAATCCAACCATCAGCAGTAAAATATAGGTTAACATCGGATGATCTAAACGGTGTAATCAATACTCCATTGAATACAACAGTCGAAGATGATATAATAACAGTAAATGGAGAAGGATGGAATGAAACATCCCATACGATGTTCATGACCAAACCCAGTTACACAAAAGAACCAAAACAGCATCAAAATGAATTCGAAGAAGCAGTGATGAACAGTAAGATAGGTACAGAGATGGAAGTAGTAGGCAAAGGAGAAGGTCATGTATCCCATGAAGTCAGATACAGACAGAACCTACAAGTGCAGTTACAGAAGATGGAAGAGAAGAAAATGCGCGTTAGAGTACAGAGTGAAGATCCAAATGGAACCTGTGTGATGCTTAGAGTAGAAAAACAGTCACTCAACGTTGAAGAGAATAATATCCAAGTTAGACTCGATGGAGAAAAAATGAAAGAAACTTCCTTCCAAAAAGTCATTGAAGGTGGTGAACAGGCAAAGTACAGTGTACAAGAACAAGAGAATGGAATGTTGGAAATAGCTGTGAACGTCCCTCACTTCTCAGAACATGAGATCACCGTTGAAAGTGCTTCTGAAACTCCTGGATACACGTTACCACTGCTGTTAACTGCAGTAGGTGTAATCGGAGTTATTTGGGCAGTAAGAAAGAAACGGAAATAAAAACCCTTTAAATTTATTTATTATCTATACTATAAGGATGTGAGAACATGAGAAAATATTCAAAATTATTAGTAATGGGCGTCATCGCTCTTTTATTGCTCACTGTTACTTCTAACTTTGTTTCAGCTACTCAGAGTCAATTCAATACACAAACTGATCAGGCTAATGATCCACCCGAAGGACCTGGTAAGGGTGGTCCACCTTCAGATATAGGTCAGAACAGAAGACAATACGAAAGAAGAGATATTGAAGTTGGTAGATATCAAAATAGAGCTGTCGTCGAATCATCATGGCAGGGTGACAAATCTGATGACCGATTAAATATGCATTTCAATTTCAATAAAGATTATCCTGAGATCTCTGTTCAATACGACGTTGAGAAAGAAAATAAAAACGTTCAATTCTCCTTCAATTTAGTTTTCAAAGAAGTCTTTGAATATGTAGATAATAATCAAAACGGTAGATATGATAATGGAGATGATATAATAAATATTAAAAACCTGAGTCATACTCAATTTAAGGATATCGATTACAAAAATGAACAAGATGGATATAGTTTCAGCATAGAAACGATAGATTCATCCATTGGATTTGATGTGCGAGGGCAGGGAGAATTCATCGAGCATGGTTCGCAAATATTGACACCGTCAGAAGCAAAGATGGATTTGAAATTCAACTATGATTTCGAAAGAGAGGACACGATGCTGGGTTTGAAGATAGATATACAAACTCAAAATCAAAATCACGTCCAAAGAAGGACCTTTGATGAGGAAAGAGGATATGCAAACGACGAAAGTGGTTTAAGATTTACAAAAGAAAATTATTCTGGTTATTTCACATGGGCAGACAATGCAGTGGTCGATGACGAAAATAGACCGGTAAATGCTACGTTCATTTCTGAAACTGGGGTGGAATCAAGTGATTCTGAAATTAACGGAAATGATGTTCTATATCTATGCTATCACCAAGGTTCAGAGATAGTTCATGACCCAAAAGTAGGAGTAGTGGGTGAATCATCTTTATCTTTTACATCTGTTGAAGAAGAGCCGTTACAATTCTTTTTGATGGTATTTGTTGCGAGTATAGGATTGTCAGCAGCAGTATTCTACAGCGGAGTGTATTACAGAAGAAAGAAAGACTAAACAGGTAAACAATAATATAAATGTTAAATAATACATTATACAAAGGATGGTAGTATGATATGGACATTGGTAATCAGCGGTATGATAATCGTTTTCGCCCTTGGATTATTCATAATCTCTATCCTCTCCTATCAAAAATTCAGAAATAAAAAGCTACTTTTTGTGAGTATAGTGTTTTCACTTTTATTCATCAAAGGACTTATCTCTGCCCTTTCAGTGTTCATAGATTATATACCGGAGAGTAATCTCTTCCCTTATTCTGGATTGATAGATCTTGGAATTCTGACCATGTTATACTTAGCAACTTTAAAGAGATAGTATCATGAAAGACCTGCTGGAATTAGATAGTAGAAGGGAGATATATGAGTTGGTAGAAGACCAACCGGGTGTTCATCTCAGTAAGATAGCTGACCTATTGGAGATGAACGTTTCTTTAGCAGAGTATCACTTAAGATTTTTAGAAAAAAATGATCTTATCAAGTCGGTGAAGAAAAAAGGATACAAAAGATATTTTCCTACAAAAGAAAAAGTCGAACCTAAAGATAAAGAGATCCTTTTTGAACTTAGAAAGGAAATCCCTCTAACTATCGTGTTTTTATTGATTGAAAACGGAAGGATGACACATAAAAAAATCCTTAAAGAGATGGATATAGCTAAATCTACGTTATCCTACCATTTGAGAAAACTTAAAGATATCGATATTTTAAAATCAAAAAAATACGGTAAAAAGAGAGGATATTCCCTTAGAGATAGGAAAGAAGTGGTTCAACTACTGGTAAAATACAAACCACAAGATGTAATAGATGGTTTTGCTGATATCTGGAAGGATCTACAGATCTAGGAGATTCCTAATAATTTTCCCACTTGGTTTAGTTTTTCATCTTCAACTTCTAGATACCATTCTTCCTCCAATATTTCTTTTAATATAGTTAGTAACTTTTCTCTTCCTTCGAATTCCCTTATCATCCTCTTATAGATATCTGGAGTTACATCATACATGTATATTAGATCGTCTATATCGTAGTTCATCTTTTCTATATTGGTTGGTGTAGCCATGCACTTCTGGGGCATAAACGGACATGTTATAGTATCTCTCTGTATCGAAAATTCAAAGAATTTCTGACACATGGGGCAGTAATATTTTCCCATGGGC
The DNA here is from genome assembly GCA_046538435.1 of Thermoplasmata archaeon. GTDB lineage: Archaea > Thermoplasmatota > Thermoplasmata > Halarchaeoplasmatales > Halarchaeoplasmataceae > CAYSTL01. The sequence continues at coordinate 11,952 of JBKHIX010000046.1, forward strand.
ATGTTTCCTAAGATATCTACTGTATCAAATTTTATTTCTTTTTCAAACCCAAGTTTTGAAGCAAGTTCTGGAACAGATTTCTTCAAAACACTGAAGAGTTTATCCTCATTCCAAACTTTATCAACATCGGTCACCACAAAAGTGACCTCATTTTCAGCGACCCTCTGTGCAGTTTCGCAGCCGCTTACATTGATGATGAAGCTTTTCAATGTCTGAAGCGGTTGTTTATCGTATTGTATATTCCAATCCTCTAGAAAATCCATATAAGCCTCAAGTAAAATCTCTGCATCATCTTCTTCAGCAACTTCCGCTAACAGCCTCTGAGGTATATTCGGATAAAATAGACCAAAACGTTCTAATCCCTCTGTAGATTCAGGTGAAACGTTCTCCACTGCGATAGGAGTGTTTACACAAACTTTTGGCATGTATGGACAGGTCGGTTCATCGAGTTCGAATAATTTTTTACAAGTGACACACCAGTATCTTCCAGATTCTGACTCCTTTCCCTTAGGTAAAGATTCTACCTTTTCTATTACTTTCTGCTTGTTCTTAAACATAATTTACAATATTGTTTTAACCCTATACAATTCTTTTGGATAGTAATTAATTATTAATACCTTAGAAAAGATTCCAAAGTGTTTATGAGCGATGATTGGTATTCACTACCTCTTGATAAAGTTTTCAAGAAGCTCGATGCTTCAGAAGATGGCTTAACCCAAGGAGAAGTAAAAAGAAGACAGGAAAAATATGGTAAAAATGAGATCGAAGAAGGAGAAAAGATATCACCTGTAAAGATATTTCTAGAACAGTTTCAAGATTTTCTGATATGGATACTCCTTATGGCTGCCATAATATCATTTGCAGTGGGTCATCGTATCGATTCTTACCTCATATTAACCATTGTCTTAGCCAACGGGATATTCGGTTTTTTCCAGGATTGGAAAGCTGAACAATCCATAGAAGCGTTAAAAGAGATGGCATCTCCAGAAGCTATCGTTTTGAGGGATGGTAGAAAAAGAAAGGTAGATTCATCAGAGATTGTTCCAGGAGACATAGTATTTCTTTCGCAAGGTGGGGCCGTTCCGGCCGACTCTAGAATAATCGAACAACAGAACATGGAAGTGGATGAATCTGCACTAACTGGAGA
>JBKHIX010000047.1:0-12982 GCA_046538435.1 Thermoplasmata archaeon
TCTTCTCGTCCTCTAATGATCAATATTCCTCTCCCCACAACCCACATCTATCAAAAACAGCAGTTCTTACCATACCCAGAAAACAAAAGCCATGATCCCGTCAACTATACATGATCGACGATTGTCCCCTCTCACCCAGCAGGCCTGTGAGTACGGACAGGCCAGCGCAGTAGGGTATATAGGATTTTATTCCAAATATAACGAAATTCTTAAATAGATTTACGCTTTATATGGAATAATATGCGCAGAACAGAGATCAAGATAATACAGACTCTAAAAGAAAAACCACTCAAATTAAAAACATTAGCCTCGAAGATAGACAAAAGCCAGAGTTGGGTGTCTGAACTAGTAAGCGATCTAAAAGAAGAACTCGTCGAAACAGATTCGACCATAACATTAGCGGATACATACGAATCTGATCTCTTGAAAAAACTCTCCAAAAAGTTCGATCTGAATAAGATACTCGCAGGTAAAAGAGAAGATATCTTGAGATCACTCCATTCATCTCAAAAAACACCCTCAGGCTTGGAAAAGGAAGGATTTTCCAAGTCCACCATATACAAAGCCCTGTCGGATCTCAAGGAAGTCGGAGTCATTTCAGAGGAAGAAAAGGGATATAAAATAAAAGATGAAACACTGCGTGATTTTCTCAAAGCCAGGACCAGACAGCCCTTTCTTGAAAGTTACAGAAGTGGCGAAGAAACGATAATCAAAGCGGAAGAGAAAACAGAGGGCGAACCTACAGCCTTCTCCGCTTTTGACCGCTATGGAGTCAGATATATGCCGTCGGAAAACTACTTCTATAGGGGAGAGACCACCTTAGAGATCGAAAACATTTTGATCCATGCGGTAAAGTTCGCCGATAACAAAAAGCAGATGTCCATGTGCGGAGTATTTTACCTCAAACGAGGACATTCTCTGAAAAACGACAAATTATGGAAGCTGGCAGGGAAGTGGGACTGTTTGGAAAAGTTCGCCGACCTCTTAGCTTATATAGACCGGAGAGAAGTGAAAGGATCAGACCTGTTCCTTCCCTGGGATGAATTCGTAGAGGTATGTAGAGATTATGACGCTTATCCAAGAAACAAATTCCCTCATAAGATACTGACTCGAGAGTTCGAACGTGTCGGAAAAGAACTATCTCAAGAGATGGATGTTTATCTGATAGGAGGCGGTAATCTCATTCTTAGAGATCTGAAAGATTCGACCAAAGGCATAGATATCGTTTTAGAGAGTAAAAAAGATCTAGATGAGTTCGTTAACTCTCTCAAAAAAGCGGGTTATGAAAAGGATTCCGAACTGAAAAATTCATACGAAAGGCTTGGAGCGAGAACAATACTCGAAAAGTCTAATCATCCTCGCTGGGACCTATTTGTGGAAAAGATCGCGGGACTGCTTCGTTTGACCGAAGAGATGAAAGCTCGCGTTACAAAAAAGGAAGATCATGGTGGTCTTACTGTCCAACTCGTCTCGCTGACCGATATCTTTTTGTTCAAATCCGTCACCGATCGAGAGGGGGACCTAGAAGACGCTGCACTGATCATGGAACAGGGTGAAGTCGAGTGGGATCTTCTTATGGAAGAGATAAAAAATCAGGAGTGTATGGATGAAAGGATCTTTTCTTTTTCTGTCCTTAACACTCTTGATATACTCAAAGAACGATACGATCTCGAGTCCCCTATCAGAGATAAACTGTCTTCTTACTGTCTAGAAAGGGCTTTACTGCTCAGTCTAGAGGAAGAAAAAACGATAAATGACCTGAGAAAGGAAGTCGATTTTCCGACTCACCAGATCTACAATAAACTAAGAAAACTTGAAGAGCAGGAAAAAATAGAGGTAAACCGAGAAGCTGGGCTCAATAAGTACAGAGCGAAATGATTCTCTATTCTTCTTTCACTCATCTACTTCCATCTCTCGAAGTTCAGATAGAGAAGACATGATCTCCTGATAATTCTTATATAATCCGCAGAATTCATCTTCAGTAAGATCTCTCTCTGCCCATGTCTCCCACAGAGCATAAACTTCTTCAAGACTTTCATTCAATTCTTTCAGGTCAGAGATACGTTGAAATTCCTCGACGACTTTTTCTTTTGAGGAAACATAGATCCCTCTACCGCACAAAAATACTGAAAGTGTTCTAAAGACAGATGAAAACAGCTTACGGGTGAACCTTTTAGGGATATATTCGGATCTTTCTTCCATAGCATCCAAAAATCTTTGAGCCGACTCTCTTTCTTCATCCTTAGTGGGTTGAGGTATCTCATCTCTAATATCTTCCCCATAAAGTACATAGGCACTGTTCATAAAATTATGATATTCGAAACCCGTGCCTAAGAAGGAGTCACCTTTCTTTACCTCTTCTATGTCGGTGAACGTGACTTCTAGTGGTTCTATCTTTTTTATTTCCTCTAGATATTCGTCTTCCAGTCTCTCGAGTTCTTCCTCAAAAAGACCCTCTACATCTTCATCTCTCTCCTGAACTACGGCGTAAATATCGATATCGCTCCTTCCGGGGACGAAATCACCCCTCGCCACGCTACCCGCTACATAAACCGATATAATATGATTAGAAAAAGGATTTTTTTTGCACAGATCTTCGATCTCCTCGAGAACCTTATGATATGACTTTCTTTTCTCAACCATGATCTATCCCCTCTAAAAAATTTTAGTAAAACTTCATCCCTGCACCTCACATCTTCGAAATCTATCTTTTCCCTATCCCACTGAGGGTTCAGATCCTGCAGTAGCCTTACGATCTCTTGCTTCTCCATGAATTGATTATGTAGATCATCCATAATAAATATTCCAAAAGTTATGTAATTCTTACATAACATATACGCCTTTAATTATGTAGTTGCTACATAATGTTAACTTCACCTTCTTTTGCCCGATGCAAAGAGCGTTATATTTACATTTATGAACTTTGCAAAGTGCGTAATTACAACAATAATGCCTGTTGCAAAGGTTTATATTGTAATACCTCGTTGTTATCATCATGAGCGAGGACGTTTATGAAAAACTTGCCTTCTATAATCATTGGTGGTCAACAGGAGAGGTAAAAGAAGGATTGGCTAAATCATTCAAAAGGTCGCTGTTCAATAAGCTTGTTGAGAGATTAGACTATCCAAGGATACTGGCAATACTAGGTCCTAGACGAGTTGGTAAAACAACCCTCATGTACCAGCTAATACAACACCTACTTTCAAATAAAAACGTAGATCCAAAACATGTACTTTATATCACCATGGATGAGATCGGAGTGGAAAACTTAGATGAACTTTTCGATACTTATCAAAGATTTGTACTGATGGACGAGATAGGCGAAGAGGAAGTATATTTCTTCATTGATGAGATACAATTTATGGATGATTGGCAGCTGATGTTGAAAAAATATTTTGATCAAAAGCTCAATATCAATTTCGTAGTAAGTGGATCTTCATCCATGGATATAACGAAGGGGACAAGCGACAGCCTTGTAGGCAGGATAGATGAACATATCTTACTACCATTTTCTTTCAATGAATACACACATTTCAACAGAGAAAACACACTGCCAGATGATCTAACATTGTCTTTCAACTACGATGATCTACAGAGTTTATATGGTTCATTATTGGAACATAAAAAAATATTAAATATAGTCCTCAACCAATATCTTTTAGAAGGAGGGTTTCCAGAAGTCAACCGATATGATGATCTGATGCTAAAATATGAATACATATGGAAAGATATTTTTGAAAAAGTAGTTTATAAAGATATTCCTTCTGTTTTTAATATAAGAGATCCTAAATTGCTGCGGAGCCTACTAGAAATAGTGGCGAAAGAGACCTGCCAAAATGTGAGTTATACTAATCTTAGCAATGACCTGAATGCCAAAAGAGAAACTATTTCAAAATATCTATCATATCTCGAATCTGCATACCTCATAGATCTATCTACTATATACTCAAAATCTAAAGTTAAAGAACAGAGAGCAAATAAAAAGGTCTATCTTACGGATATCATCCTCAAAAATGCTTTACTCCGTACAACTAACCTCTCTAACAGAGCTGAATTAGGGAAGAGTGTTGAGACCATAGTTTACAATCATCTAAAAAATATCTCTCGAAAAAATATGGATATAGATATCTCCTACTGGAGGGAAAGGAACAAGGAAGTCGATATCATCTTTGAGGACGGTGAAGAGACCATCCCGATAGAGGTAAAATACCAAAATGATATTTCAAAGGAAGATCTGAGGGGAGTTATCCATTTTTGCAAAAAGTTCGGATTTAATAAGGGATTTGTTATCAATAAAGATGGATTAGATAAAAAGACCATAGATGAGATAGACATCATCTTCATACCTCTCTGGTTCTTTCTGGCTATAGCAGAAAGAAAAACGTGACTTTTTCTAAAATAATATCGATAGTTAGTGAAGAGTCTAACCGTAACCAAAGAGGGGCAGTAGTCCATAAAGGAGATCATCTAACTCTCATAACCGATAGATATGATGATCAAAAAAAATGTGAATTGCTTGAATGGGATGAGAAGAGAGAGAAAAGTGTAGAAAAAAAAGTATCACAAAAGAAGATATTATCAAGGCTGTTAGAGAGTAGCGAAGGAAAGAATGAAAGTTTTTTTTGATACTATTTCACTTACCTGTATTTTTCACTATTTTACCGTTCTCATCTAAGGACACTTCACAATCTTCTTCCATCTTAATCAAGATGTCCTCAATCCATTTCTCATCTTCCCCAATATGCTCAACCAATTTTTCCATGTTCATTGGTTCATCATCTAATAGCTCTTTTACCCTGTATCTAACAATCTCTCTTGAAGCCAATTCTTCAAATTCATCAAAATAAGGTATTTCAAAACCGTACATATCTACGAATTCTTCCAAACCTAGATAAAAATAAGAAATCCAAGCTTTATCCGTAGATTTTTCACTTTGCAATATGATCTCTTCTTTGATCACATCAAAGTCCAATCCTTGAGTAAAAAGGATGTTCATATCTTCTCTATCCCTTTCTCTTGAAGTGATACTTTTCAGAACAAAAATGTCTTCAGGTGACATGATAAATATCTTTAAGTTCTTCAAGCTTATTTTTTTCTCAGCCCTAGATACCATACCATCTGATAGAATCAAACCATTGGCTATCTTTCTCAAAAACAGATCGAACCTAAATCCTTCCTCATTCTGTAGGAACTGCCTGCTCTTCATCCTTTGATAAATTTCACTAACTTCTATTTCACCATACATAGAATTTTTCAAAGCCCTTTTCAACAGATCAAATTCTTCCCTAGTTTTTACTACACCATCTACATCTTTAGTTGCTGCTTTCAAACCTCTGAAGCTCATAGCTCCTCCACCCAACATGTAAAAATTAACCTCATCTTCCATCTTTCCATCTATATTTTTCAACTCTTCTTCGATATAATCTCTATCAAAATCCTTCCTCATACTGCCACCCCATATTCTTCTGCAATCTCTTTAAACTCCTCCCAAGAGGGAAGATAAGATTTCACTTTTTCTTTCGTCTCCAAGAACTCCAGCATCTCCTTGAAATGCTCTTCTATATCATAGATGCGGGCCCTGGAGATGATATCATCTGGTCTTTCTTTTTGATACAACATCAAAGAATAGGTATTGTAAGTCACAGATCTTCTATCTATCAGTACAGTATGGATGATTATATCTTTCACATCGATCTCTCTCTCACTTCTAAAATAATAATTACTATCAGTCAAAAGAGGTATATCAAATTCATAGAATCTACTCACAGCTGTTTTCCTCAAATCTCCTCTATCCAACCTTTCTGGTGTTTTAAACAAGAACTCATCACCCCTCTGCCACAGTAAGACTCCTTGTGAACTAAAATCCTTCACTTTCTTTTCATTTTTATACGAATAGTAACTACTTATGAACTTTTTAAACACACCGATATCTGGATTGATCTTATATTTACTATTTTCTTTGATAACTATACCGACCTTTGTCAGATCCTTCAAGCATCTTCTGATGTACTGTCGGGATAAACCTGTTATCAACACGATATCTTTGATCATCTTTGGGTCATTCATCATAGCAGCTATCCTAAGATGAGAGTGAGAAAATAGATCCTTGATGTTCCATCTAGGATATTCATTCACTATAGTCCACAACATGTTAGAATGGGAATTCCCCGATCTACTGACATACACTTTTTTGCCTTCTCTCCTTTTCTCAAAAAGACCGTTCTCTTTTTTCAACGAATGGTTTACATACTTCGATACTGTAGATACATCTAGACCTGACTTTAAAGCAAGTTCCTTAACAGATGATTCATCATCTAGATTTTTAAATATCTGCAGCTCGGTTTTAGAAAGCATATGTAAACAAAAAGTAAAAGCTTATATAAATATTTTTACTAATAGTTTGCATTTCTGCATTTAAAAATATTAGATATATCACTCCTCAAAAATTTAACATACTTTGTATTATGATACTTTAGAGTATGTCACTCGATTCGAAATAGAGATAAAAAATAGAACAAAAAAAACATCTCAAGGAAAACCATATATCTCGGATTCCTACTATAAAAATAAGATGAAAAACTTCCTCACTAAATCATACTACAGATATATCCTTCTATTTACGAGCTTTTTGATCATCAGTAGTGCATGTTTTATAGGTATCTCAGGCGAACGTTCAGACGTGAAGATAACAAGGAATAAAACAGTAAAAACAGAAGATGATGTGAGCATCTCATACGATGTCTATGAACCAAAACACAACGACTCCAAAAAATACGGTGTGATAATAGGTCACGGTTTCACGTCTAGCAAAGAGAGTATGGATCTTACCGCTCTAACACTAGCTAAGAACGACTTCGTAGTCATAACCTTGGATTTTAGAGGTCATGGTAGGTCAGGCGGCACTCTCGACATGGGATCTTCTGATAACTCGGAAGGCCTGACCAAAGATATACTGGCGGTAAAAACGTACCTAGACAAAAGGGAAGACGTGATCCATCACGATTACGGTATAATAGGACATTCCATGGGTGGTAGAGCAGCTTTCAGCGCGTGTGTAAAGGACGATTCTTTCACGACCATGGCTGGTATCGCACCTTCTATCGATCACGAATTCATAGAAAAAGATAGACCAGAAAACCTTTTGATAGTGTCAGCAGAATACGATCTACTGTTCCCACCTGAAATCAATAGGAAGGTCATATCAAAAAGACATGATATCGATAAAGATGATGTAGATTATAACAAAAGATACGAAGACCAAACAACTTCCAAGATAAAGATAATACCTAATGCTGATCATCAGTCGGTTCTTTGGTCATCTGAAACACACAAAGCGATAAAAAGATGGTTCACAGAGTCTTACAATATCGATGAAGAAAAGAATTCTACATCCACTTTAAACATCTACACTATCATAGGACTTATCTCAGCTTCATCCGCATTTTTTACCCTGGTTTACCTAATCAACAAAAAACGAAACAAAAACGATCATACGATGATAAACACAAACAAAGATCACGACTTCAAAGAACTCAGCAAAAAATATTTCTTATATTCCTTTCTATTCACTATTCCCGGTTTCCTGATCTTTTCACCTTTGTTCCTGCTCCCTCCTCTGTTCACCTCTATTTACATCGCGATATTGAGTGGAAGTTTCCTAGGTACTGCATATCTCTTGAGAAAGATCGCTAAAGAAAATGACCACACTCTCAAAGATAAGATCAAAAGGTATCTAACAAGTTCAAGATCAGATTACATCTATGGATGTGTATATGGTCTCTCTATGCTTCTCATAGTGAAGATATTCATCTCTGATCATTATATGAACTTGACTTTGATAGATTCACGTTTTGTATATTTCATAATGACTGTAGTGATCCTGTTCTTTTTCTTCTCGGTCGACGATATATTCTTCTTCGATATCTTAGATACTAGTAAAAAAGCTAGTAAACTCTCTTCCATAAAATCGATAATTGTATACTCTTCTTACAGATCCATATACATAACTGTAGTCATGGTCGCTTTAAGTCTGATAGCAATGGATACGACTTTTATGCTCCCATACGCGATAGGACTTTTCGTTACTATCGGTATAACCTCAGTTTTGATCAACAGATTTACAGGTAGTAAAAAAATCACAGCTGCTGCTGTCAGTATCTTAACTGCCTCCGTCTTAGTATCTATAACCGCAATCTTTGATCCTATATCTATGATACTCTAAAATATGTTATTTGATCTTTTGATTATATGTTTCACGTCATACTATATAACTATTCTTAAAAGTTTATATTCTTTAAATAATAGTTGATGTTGAAGGTGCTTACATCTCATTCATATTTGAATCATTTCGTACAAAATATCAGTTAAAATCCCTTATATCGTTCGATATCCTTAAAAACTATTTTCAATAAAATTCTCAAAAATAAGGGTTAAATATTCCTAAAAATAAGATATCTTTCACATCAAAGAAATCATATATTTCAAGGTCTTTTAAAAACCTTTATATAATCTAAAAAACGTTCAAATAACGTATGTCCACTGGAACGATCAATGTGCCCGTCCCCAAGGAGCTGAAGAATATTTTAAAGGTCGGTGAGGACGAAGTCGGAAAAGAAGCTCTCAAATCTATAGCCATCGAACTTTATAGAGAAGGTAAGATATCCATGGGGAAAGCGGCAGAAATAGCAGGTATATCAAAGATAGAGATGATGGGGATTTTGAGAGAAAAGAAAGTTCCATTACAGTACACTGAAGAAGATCTAGAAGAGGATCTGGAAGCGTTAAAATGAACGTAGTAAGTGATACAGGACCTTTGATCTATCTTTCCAGGATAGGACAACTTTCATTATTGAAAAAACGTTTTGGAACTATCAATATACCTGAGGAAGTCTACAGAGAAATATGTATCCAGGGTAAAGGAAGACCTGGGTCACAAAAAGTAAAAAAAGCAGATTGGATACATACTGAAAAAGTACAGGATAATTTCCTTGTAGATGTTTTAAGATTAGAATTAGACCGTGGAGAAGCAGAAGTTATAGCTCTTTCAAAACAAATCGATGCAGAACGAGTAATAATCGATGAGAAGATACCTAGAGAAAAACTAAAATCATTAAATTTCAAAGTCGTAGGTACTGTTGGAATATTGGTCTGGGCATCACAAGAAAATCTAATACCCGATTTAAAAAATTTACTAGACGAATTAAGAGAAAAAGGTATGTGGTTCAGTGATAAATTATACAATAAAGCTCTAGAAATGGAATAAGCGTTATATCTTCACAATAAGACGAGGTTGGTGATATATTGAAAAAACTATCAGAGGAGGAAGAAAAGGATCTCTCTTCTACTGCAAGAGAGCTTATAGAATACGGTAGAAAATATCGGGTACTCCAATTATACAAAAAAGGTAAGATCTCTCTTGGCAAAGGTGCTGACGAATTGGACCTTCCTCTGACAGAGTTCATAGATCTACTCAACGAGTTCGGTATAGAAGCCAATATGGATTACGAAGATTATCTGCAAGGTATCAAAAATTTAGAAGAGGTCTGGTGAGGAATAAGAATACACTATGCTTATTATCTTACATCATCTTCAATGGTTTTCGTCTATCTTAACCTACTTTTTTCAATAATAACTCAATCAAAATTGAATAATTTTCAATAATAGTAGACTTAAAGTTGAAACATTTTAAGTTTTTCTATCTCTTAATATATCATTAAGTTGATCTCATAACGGAAATGGAAGTTCCTCAGATAATAGAAGGAAGAAGAGAATAACGACCTTTCAAAAACAACTCAAAGAATTTATAATCAAACCTTCTTTACCATCACAATTAATGAAACAAAATCAAGATAGTTTTTAATCTCAATCTAAAAGGAGTGATAAATTATGAAAAATTCATCTGAAAACCATATAAACCCCCCGGAAACAAAACGAGACCCTGTCGTAGAAGAGTTACACGGTCATGAGATAGAGGACCCGTACCGCTGGCTGGAAGACGATGGTGAAGAAGTCGAAGAATGGATAGAAAGACAGAACGAGTTCACAGAAAAAATACTGGACGATTCCATCTTGGAAACTCTAAGACCACATCTGGAACGTGTAGTGGAGCATGAAGAATTCGGTCCGATGGTAGTCAGAGGAGGAAAGTATTTCCAGCTCATGAGTGAACCGGAAGAGGATCAGAGGAAACTCATAGTACGAGAATCACCTGACGGAGAACCAAGAGTCCTGGCCGATCCAAACGAGTTCGAAGGTGTAGTTTCCATCGATTGGTTCGTACCAAATCCGGATGGAAACCTCATCGTTTACGGTATAAACGAGGGAGGAACTGAACAGTATGATCTTACTGTACGGGATGTAGAAGAGAACGAAGAAGTGATGAAGATACCCAACGTCGGTAGATGCAATGAAGGTGCAGTCACATGGCTGAACGACGGTTTCTACTACCAGAAAACGAGCGCTGAAGATCAATTAGATAAAGAACTGAGATATGTCGATCTAGATGGAGAAGATGAGCTTATCACCGACGATATACACCGCAAGAAGTGGCCCATGGTTTTCGTTGATCAGGAAACGGAAACGACTTTGATAGGTATAGGTGAGTTGGGTGGTGAGACGGAACTGTACCTTCTTAAAGAAGGATTGACACGTATCCTACCTGAACTGGAAGCTTCCGTACAACCTTTACTGCACAGAGGAAGATGTTATCTTCTAACGGATCACGAAACGTCACGATGGAAAGTATTATCCTGTCCAATCAAAGAACTCGAAGATATCACTGTAGAAGAACTCGATACGACCATACCTGAAAGCGAAAAAGTGCTGATGGATATAGTCCCAGCCGGGGATAGACTCGTTGTACACAGCTTACAGGATGCTTCTTCAACGATATTCGTTCACTCCTTGGATGGTGAACACCTTAAAGATATAGATCTACCTCTGACAGGTATACCAAGAGGTGCACTGAAAGGCAACAGCGATGAACGTGAAGCTTACACCATCATACAGAGCTTCGACAGACCGCCTGAAGTGGTACAGATAGATGCTGATAACTACGAGTGGAACTCCATAAACTCAGTGCATATACCTGGAAACATACCTGAGCTAACAGTAGAACGTACATGGGTTGAATCCGCAGATGGGAAACAGGTTCCAGCTTTCATAACTCACAGAGCAGATATCGATCCCGAAAACTCCCCTACAGTACTTTACGGATACGGAGGTTTCAGGATACCTCTGACACCAGATTTCAAAGCTGTCAGGATACCGTTCCTCAAAGCGGGCGGTGTTTGGGTACAGGCATGTCTGAGAGGAGGACTCGAGTTCGGAGAAGACTGGCACAAAGAAGGCATGAGAGGGAACAAACAGCAGGTTTTCGATGACTACTATTCAGTTGCTGAACATCTTATCAACACAGGTATCACTAATGAAGAAAAACTCGCTGCATGGGGTGGTTCCAACGGAGGACTATTGGTAGCTACAGCTATAACTCAGAGACCCGATCTCTTCGCATCTTCGATATGTGCTGTACCACTGACAGACATGCTCCGCTTCCATCAAACTTTACTTGGATCCACATGGACTCAGGAGTACGGTTCACCTGAAGATCCGAAAGACTTCGAATGGCTGAAAGACTACTCCCCATACCACAATATCGAACAAAGAGCTTATCCACCCACCCTAATCAGAACAGCTATCGGTGATACAAGAGTAGATCCAGCCCACGCAAGAAAGATGGCTGCTAGATTACAGCACAACAAAACGAATACAGCACAGATATGTCTTTGGACAGAGACCGACACGGGTCACGGTTTAGGTAAACCGACATCTATGATTGTCGAACAGTCATTACATGAGTTCGGTTTCATCGCTCAACATATAGATCTGGACTTGGAAGATCTGGAGTGAATCAATTACAAGACGTAAAACACCATTTTTCTATCCTTCTTTTCAGTTTCTTATCTCATATTTAAATGTACAATATTATGATCAATTTCAACTGTTAACCATATTTCTGTCACAAAAAAGTATATATACTTACTTGTTAAATATTTAATTATGAAGTTGGTATCACATCTACAAAGATCAGAAAAATACGAAAGAACTTCTGATATCTTTAAAGAGATAGATTCTGAACCACACCGCCCACAAAAAAGATTCAAACTAACAATAAACAACGAACAACAAGCCAAAGAAGGTCTCAAATACAACATTCCGATACTCTGGATAGATCCATCATACACGAAAATCCTAAGATATCCCATGACCATCCCCAAAACTATCATAGTCCCCAGGGAGTACAAAGATATCATAGAAACAGATCTAAATCTCTACACTTTCGAGAGTATGACACCCTTCAAAGACTCAACAATTCCTGAGTTCGAAGATGTTATCGTTTTTATGCTGACGATGGATCCTCTAGCAGCAAGAGGTATGGTCGATAGGAGTGAGCTAAACCTAAAATATCTACAGAAAAGGATCATCCAGGAGAACCTTGAAAAAGAAGCTTCTGAGATTTATCTTCAAGACTACATCGATCTACCGCACAAAGAGAGTCCCTACGACAAAGATCGTTTGATGAAAATAATCGATAGAAACAAAATCAGAGAGGTGATACCATGATGGATAGATTCCTAAAAGAAGTTTGCAATGAGTTACAAAAGATGGATATCGATTTCATCGTGGTTGGTGGCTCTGATATAGAGAGTGAGGGATACGATATCGGTACTGCTGACCCAGATTTTGTACTCACTCCTAAAAAATTCGATAAGGTTCAAAAACAGTTGGAAAAGAATTCTAGATTCAAAGTAATAGACAGGATAAAAACGATGATCGAGAGTGAATTCATGTTCGAAAACACATGGCAGACCGTGGAGTTTATAGATCCAGCCTATTTCTCAGGGAAAAAGTCGCCTGACGATTTCATCGATTATATCAAAAGATATAGAAGCAACAAAAAAGAGATAGGTTATGTAGCGAAGCC
>JBKHIX010000048.1:0-12969 GCA_046538435.1 Thermoplasmata archaeon
ATGAACGTCAAAAGCTAAAAGAAAAATCTAGTTTGTGTTATTTTGGGATGAACCCATATTAACCAATACCTTTTTAAACCATATTCATTTATCTTTTCAACATGACAGAGAATTCATCAGATTCACAGGAAGAATCTAACGAAGGATACGGTTACGATGATCTATTAGATAGAGCTAGAGAGAAACTACCGGAAGATATATCTCATCATGAGAGATTTCAAACTCCAGAAATCGATGCTATGGTTGAAGGTAACACTACCATATTGAGAAATTTTAATGAGATAGTAGATAAGATCAATCGAGATCCTGAGAAAGTACTCAAATATTTGTTAAGAGAACTCGGTACAGCTGGTGAAAGGGAAAACGAAAGAGTTGTATTTAAAGGTAAAATAAGTCCCAAGAAGATAGAGAAGAAACTGAAGGGCTATGTTGAAAAATACGTTTTATGTCCTGAGTGTGGACGACCTGATACCAGGCTTGTTAAAGAAGGTAGAGTAACCATTATGAGATGTGACGCATGTGGTGCTCACGGTCCTATAAAAGGAAAGAAGAAGAAGTCGACTATATCTACCAAATCCGATGAAATCGAAGAAGGAAAGATATACGAATTGATGATCCAAGATATCGGTAAAGAAGGAGATGGGGTCGCTAAAAAAGGTAAATATACTATCTTCATACCGGGAACTACAAAAGGCGACAAGGTAAAAGCCAGGATTAACCACGTAAAAGGCACATTAGCCTTTGGAGAATTAGTTAACAGGTAATTACCGATGATGAAAAAGAAGTATCTTCCTGTACTAGCCATAATCCTAATGATGGTGATAACACACGTACTGGCTATCGGTGTAGTCAATATTTTTCCGACTGAATACAAAGCTTTTGGGGAAGATACTAATGATCCTCTAAACCCTCTTATCTACATAGCATTTATAATAATATTTACCGCTGTGATGCTTATTGTTTTAAAATATACAAAGGGTAATTTTCTTAAATATTTGATTCTAGGGGTTGTGGGTTTAACCCTATTTTATGTATTCTATCCAGTTTTATTTTACTTCAGTTACCCATTATTGGTCAAGATAGGGTATGACCTCGCGTTTTATGCTGCAGTGATAATGGCTATTGCTTTAACTGCAGTACTTTACAAACATCCTGAATGGTACGTCGTAGATACCCTTGCTGTGATAATGGGAGCAGGTATTGCAGGGATATTTGGTATGAGCTTCGCTATACTGCCTGTTTTCGTTCTATTGATAGCTTTGGCTGTTTACGATTTCATATCGGTTTACAAGACCAAACACATGATTTCCTTAGCAGATGGAATAATGAAGATGAAGGTCCCTGTCATGATGGTCGTACCTAGAAAACGTGGCTACAAGTTCAAAGAAAAAGAGGGGGTGATGCAGGAAGTCAAAGATAAGAGTAAAAAGCGAGATGCCATGTTTATAGGTCTCGGAGACTTCATAATCCCAGGTATATTAGCTGTATCAGCCAGTATATATCTTCCTAGTGCAGTGGTCTTTGGGTTATCAGCACCTCTAGTCGTTGCAGCCGGTACTATAATCGGTGCTGTTAGTGGGATGCTTGTATTGATGAGGTTCGTATTGAAAGGAAACCCACAAGCAGGTTTACCATTCCTAAACTCAGGAGCTATAATTGGATACATGCTTACTTACTTAGCGGTCTATAACAACTATACGTTTGGTATGGTATTCCCTTGGTAGACTAATTTCTATTAACAAATTTTATTAGTACTAAGCAAAGATATCTAGATTGATGTCCGATCAAGATAAAATATCTTCAAGGTATGACTTTTGGACTCCGTTTTATGATATCTTGGACAATATACCAGTTCTTTCTGGTCCCCAGAAAAGATGGAAAAAATCAGCTGTTAATGCTTTGGAACTAAAGGGTTATGAGAAGGTACTTGATATAGGGACTGGAACAGGTGAGATATTGCCCTGGATCGCTGAATATCTTGATGATGGTGTGGTGATAGGTACGGACATCAGTAAAGGGATGCTCAAAAGGACGAAAAATAAGATTGAAAAGAATGATCTTGAGAACAAAGTTAAAGTTGTTTATGATGACATCCAAAGTTCTAAATTTCCAAATGATAGTTTTGATAAAATAATAGCTACATTTACATTCACCACTGTTCCCGATCCAAAATGTACTGCAGAGGAATGTAAAAGGATACTTAAAAAAGATGGTGAGATGATAGTTTTAGATACTGGCAAACCTGAAAACAAAATTTATCTACCCTTATTTTATCTCATGAATTTTTCAGCTAAAGTTTTTGGAAGAACACATATGGATAGACCTATACAGCAAATCATCTCGGATTATTTTGAAGTCAAAAAAAAGAAGGCAAATATGCTGGGTATGGTTTACCAGCTTAAATGTATAATAAATAAAAAGGGTTTTTAAATTTTATTCGTTTATTCTTCCCTGTATCTCTTCTACAACTTCTGGATTTCTCAGTGTTGAAGTATCTCCTGCTTCTTCACCTTTCTCAAGTTTCTTCAGGATCCTTCTCATTATCTTACCTGATCTTGTCTTCGGTAGGTCTTCCATGAATCTTACTGCTGCGGGTTTTCCTATCGGACCGATTATCTCTCCAACATGTGCTCTGAGTTCTTTTCCCAATTCATCAGATGTTTCTCTTCCAGATTCTAAGATGACATAGGCTATCGGTACCTGTCCTTTGACTTCATCAGGTCTGCCCACGACCGCTGCTTCTGCGACTGCTTCATGATCGACTAGAGCACTTTCCATCTCCATAGTGCTCAATCTGTGTCCTGCAACGTTCAATACATCATCTATCCTTCCGACAACCCAGAAGTATCCATCTTCATCTATCCTTGCACCGTCTCCTGCGAAGTAAGTCTCTTCATCATACTCTGACCAGTATGTGCTTACGTACCTGTCAAGTTCTTTGTACAGAGTTCTCAGCATCGATGGCCATGGTCTTTTGATGACCAGATATCCACCTTGGTTAGCGGGTAAGCTCTTACCTTCAACATCCAATACATCTGCTTTCAATCCTGGGAACGGTTTGGTAGCACTTCCTGGTTTCAATGTGGTGATACCTGGTAACGGTGTGATCAGCATCATACCAGTTTCGGTTTGCCACCATGTATCGACTATTGGGCATTCTCCTCCACCGATAACGTCTCTATACCATTTCCAAGCCTTTGGATTGATCGGTTCACCAACTGTTCCTAGAACTTCGAGTGTTGAAAGATCGTGTTTATCTGGATACTCTCTTCCCCATTTCATGAACAACCTGATAGCTGTTGGAGCGGTATACAGTTTTGTGACACCATATTTCTCAATTATCTCCCAAAATCTATCTTTTGTAGGTGTATCTGGAGCACCCTCGTACATAACAGTTGTAGTTCCGTTTGCCAAAGGTCCATAAACTATGTAGCTGTGACCTGTGATCCATCCGATATCTGCTGTACACCAGTAGACATCATCATCTTTGATATCGAATACCCACTTGTGAGTGGCTGAAGTTCCTGTCAGATATCCACCTGTAGTATGTACAACACCCTTTGGTTTACCAGTTGTACCACTAGTGTACATCAGGAAGAGCATATCTTCAGCGTCCATCTTCTCAGGTTCGCACTCTGCTGATTGTTTATCGAGTAGATCATGATAATATACATCTCGGTCTTCATCGATTGTCACATCATCTCTTTCTGCTCTGTCCACTACAACTACATTTTCGATCGAAGGAGCGTCTTCCAGACCTTCTTCTGCATTCTCCCACATTTCGATTATCTTACCTCTTCGATAGTAACCGTCAGCTGTGACAAGAACTTTAGCTTCTGCATCATTTATCCTTTCACGTAAAGCTGTCGGTGAAAAACCACCGAACACTACACTGTGTGGAGCGCCTATCCTTGCACAGGCTAAAAGACCAATCGCTAGTTCTGGAATCATCGGTAAATAGAATGTGACGATATCTCCTTTGCCTACGCCCATTTCCTTTAAACCGTTTGCAAACTTTGATACCTCTTCCTGTAATTCTTTAAAAGTGTATTTTCTTGTTTCACCTTTGGGTTCACCTTCCCAGATAAGGGCTGTCTTATCACCTTTACCGTTTTCAACGTGTCTATCAACACAGTTGTAAGAAGCGTTAATCTTACCGTTAATAAACCATTCTGCATGTGGTGGATCCCAATTCAGGACTTCATCCCATTTCTCGTACCAATCTAACCTCTCTGCGAATTCAGCCCAGAATTCCTCATAGTTGTTTTCTGCATATTCGTAAATATCGGGATCATTCACGTTTGCTTGTTCTTTAAATTCCTCAGAAGGTGGATATACATCCTTTCCTTCTAGTCTTGATTCAATATGACTTTCTTTTTCTGCCATTTTTAGCACCTATATATATTGCTGGTAAAAGTTAATTAAATTACTATATAGAAAACTTTTGGTTAACGTTAACAAATCAACAGCAATATATCGACATTAGTCGATTTCACTTTTCAACTTTTGATACTTTTCCTGATAAAGATCTGCACAGCTAGAACAACAGAGATAGTGGTCCTTATCATCCATCTTCAATTTGACAGGATCACCTTTTATCGGTTTTCCACAATAGTAGCAATCTATATTGAGCTCAACATTTTCGAAAATAGGTATATCCTGTTTCTCATCGATAAATCTGCTTATCCTCATAACATCAATCTTATTGATCCCTGGTTTTTTTCTTAATATTTCACGATATGAGTCGAAATGTTTTACATCTCTTGAGAATACCTCGACCTTCAATGATACTCCATTCAATTCTTCTATACTGTATGTTAAATCCATATCCGATATCTCTTTCGATACTTCCTTCAGTTTATCTGGAGCTGTATCTAATAGGATTATGTATTTCGTCAAACCAAGTTTATCATAATCTAGATGTAGTCTGTAGCCCTGAATTATACCCATATCTTCGAGTTTTTCCACCTTACTGCTGACAGTAGGGGTCGAGACATTCACTTTTTTGGCCAACTTTCTATGAGATAACGATGCGTCTTTCTGTAATTCCCTCAATATCTTGATTTCCGTCTCATCTAACTCCATACCACGTATATGGATATCAGATGCTATAAATTTTACTAATGTTAAAAATTTTTAAACTTAATTTTACATATGTATACCAAAAAAGCAATGAATTATGAACTACATATGGTATAACGGTGTTTAGAAATGGCAAAAGATCCCGTATGTGATATGGAGGTAGACGAAGAAGAAGCAGAATACACTACTGAGTACAATGGAAAGACCTACTATTTTTGTGCTCCAGGGTGTAAAACTCTATTCGAAGAGAATCCGGAGGAGTACCTCGATTAGGGGCCAAACCCCTTTCATATCTATTAGAGGTTATAATCATGAGTGAAGAAAAAGAGGGTGAAAGCAAAGAATATAATCAGAAGAAAGAGGTCCCTATAGAGGGGATGCACTGTGCCAGCTGTGCCCAGGCGATAGAGAAGTCATTGGATAAAGTGAAGGGTGTAGAGAAGAAAAATGTAAGTTACGCAAGTGAGCGCGCCTCGGTAGAATATGATTCTTCTAAAGTGGGGATGGAGGATATATCTAAAGCTGTAGAAGATGCAGGTTATTCCGTGGCGGAAGGTGAGAGAGTAGATATGCCAATAGAGGGCATGACCTGCGCCTCGTGTAGTCAGGCGAATCAAAAAGCTCTGGAAAAAATGGACGGTGTCATATCCGCTAACGTGAATCTTAGCACTGAAAAAGCGACCATAAATTACATCCCGGGTAAAGTTCACCGCAGCGATTTTGTGAGGGCGGTGGAGAACACTGGATATTCGGTTCCTGATTCCTGGCTCGATGAAGAGTATGAAGAGAAGGACAAAGTCCAGAAAGACCTAGAGAAGGTGAAGACCGCTAAACGGAGGGTGATACTCGCTTGGTCGTTCGTTATACCCATGATGGCCGTAATCATCTCTAATTATGCAGGATATACCTTACTTCAGAGACCTTACCATGACATCTTTCTCGTAGCTCTAGCTTCTCCTGTCCTATTTTATGTCGGTGGAGAAACCATGTATTCAGGTGCTCGTTCTTTGGTTAAGCTTTCTCCAAACATGGACGCTCTGATAATGCTGGGTTCTATGGCGGCTTATTCTACAGGTTTGATCGCTATATTGAACTATTATGGATATGGTTTTGAGATTTTGAATTATGGTGGAATCGCTGGGATGATCGTCGCATTCCACCTGATTGGAAGGTACATAGAGAACAAGGCCAAAGGAAAGGCCTCAGAAGCTATAAAGAAGCTGATGACTTTAGAGGCCAAAACCGCTCGAGTTATCAGAGATGGTGAAGAACAGGAGATTCCAGTTGACAAAATACAGATCGGAGATAAGATGATAGTGAGACCTGGAGAAAAAATACCCACAGACGGTAAAGTCCTAGAAGGCAAGAGTTCCGTCGATGAATCTATCGCAACAGGAGAATCGATGCCCGTGAAGAAAGAAGAGGGCGACGAGGTGATAGGAGCTACCATCAACAAAAAGGGTTCGATAACAGTCGAAGCTACCAAAGTGGGAAAAGATACCTTCCTTTCACAGGTCATCAAGATGGTTGAGGAAGCTCAAGGTTCTAGAGTACCTAT
The DNA here is from genome assembly GCA_046538435.1 of Thermoplasmata archaeon. Lineage (GTDB taxonomy): Archaea > Thermoplasmatota > Thermoplasmata > Halarchaeoplasmatales > Halarchaeoplasmataceae > CAYSTL01. The sequence goes on from JBKHIX010000048.1 coordinate 6,641, forward strand.
CCAAGCTTATGCGGATAGGATCACTTCTTATTTCGTTCCCACCGTTATAACTATAGCACTTTCCGCTTTCGTTGCGTGGATGGTCTTTCCAGAAACTTTTCATTCTATAATTTCATGGGCAGACGCTTATTTGCCCTGGGTGAATCCTGAATTGAGCGCTTTATCTTTAGCGCTCTACGCCGCTATAGCCACTCTAGTGATTGCATGCCCCTGCGCCTTAGGATTGGCGACTCCCACCGCTTTGATGGTCGGCAGCGGTAAAGGGGCACAGAACGGCGTTCTTATCCGGAGAGGTGAATCTATACAGTTGATGAAAGATATCAAGACCATAGTATTGGACAAGACCGGTACTATAACCAAAGGGGAACCTGGCGTGACCGACGTTACAGGCGAAGCAGAAGAGGATATTCTCGTCTATGCAGCATCAGCTGAACAGCGTTCTGAACATCCTATCGGTGAAGCCATAGTGAAGAAAGCGAAAGAGAGGGGGCTGTCCCTGAAAGCTCCCGATAGTTTCGAATCGGTAACAGGCCAAGGCATCAAGGCCGAGATAGAGGGAAAGGAAGTGCTAGTGGGAACGCCGGATCTGTTAGATGAACATGGTGTGAAAAGAGGTTATTCCGAAGAATTCAAAAGATTACAAAAAGAAGCAAAGACATCAGTTTACGTCGCAGTAGATGGAGAAGTTCTTGGTGTCATAGGTATAGCGGACCAGTTGAAAGAGGATTCCAAACGAGCTATAAAAGCTCTGAAAAAGCAGGGTCTTGAACCCGTTATGTTGACTGGAGATAATGAAGATACGGCCAGGGCCATAGCTGATCAAGTGGGAATCGAGAGAGTTCTTTCTGAAGTTATGCCTGACGAGAAAGTGGAAGAAGTGAGAGACTTGCAAGATAAAGGTCAGCTCGTTGCGATGGTCGGAGACGGTATCAATGACGCTCCGGCATTGGAACAAGCGGATGTTGGTATAGCGATAGGTACTGGAACTGACATCGCTATAGAGAGTGGGGATATCGTATTGGTAGAAGGTGATCTTTTCGCAGTAGTTAAAGCTGTTAAACTCTCTCATGCCACTTTCAGGAAGATCAAACAGAACCTTATATGGGCGTTCTTTTACAACGTCGTCGCGATACCGATAGCTTTTGTTGGTTTTCTACACCCGCTGATGGGTATGGCTGCCATGTCTTTTTCAAGCATAAACGTGGTGACGAATTCGAATAGATTGAAAAAAGTAGATATCGGGATGGAGGATGAGTAAAATGATATCTAGTGTACTTGCTTTTACAATCCCGATAGCTTTGAACGGCAATGGAACTCACCATCCTATGGAAGACTGGTCTATGATGGGTGGGGCATGGTGGATCTGGTTCATTTTGATTATCGCAGTGATACTGGTCATCGGTGTAATTATAGTCCTATTGCTGGTAAAAGATCGGGATGGAAGTACTAGGTCGGGTACCGGTAAGAGTGCAGAGCAAATATTGGATGAAAGATACGCTAAAGGCGAGATTACTGAAGAAGAATATAAGGAGAAGAAAAAGGAATTGGGGAAATGAAACAAGAAGACAATACCAACAGAGGGCAATCCCACATAACCGGGTCATAATTAACAAAGCTATTCATCCTGAGTGGACATGGATTTATGGATATACCTGCAAGGTCATTCACTCATGTAAGTTTACTAACCCATCCAGACTGAAAAAAGCTGATATAAGTATGGAGGAGGAATAAACCCCATTATTTTATTTCTAACGAGTCTCCAGTATTTTCGTATTTGAAAATTTTTACATCACCTGGAAGGTCTACTTTTAATAGATCATCGATCCATTCCTCATTACCAAAAGTATGTATCGGTATGAAGTGGTCAGGTCTGACTGTTTCAATAAAATCAACAGGACCTGCCCAACTTTCTAGACGTTCGTCCATGTTAGAAAAAGCTATATCAATATCTAAATCCTTCAGTTCATCTAATACATCTTTAAACAAATTTACCTTGGACCTTCTCTTTTCTTCAGTCCATTCTGGCCAGTCCCACTTAGCTAAATCTCCTCCAAAGTAAATTTTAGTCCCGAATGCTTCGATGAGAAATGCAACGCCCTCATCATTACTTTTAAAAGTTATAATTTGTAAATCGTCTAAATCGAGCTTTTCGTCAGGACCCAATATATGTATATTTTCAGACCCAAGTTCAGAAGATAAGGGAATCTCGTCAGCTAATATATAGATTATTTTTTCAGCATATCTATCGAATTCAAATATCTCTGTATTATAATGATCAGAGTGAGAATGGGAAATGAATGTATAGAGTTCTGAATCTTTGATAATTTCCACCACAATTTCCCTTATTTCTTCGTTGATAAAACTACCTGAAGGATAATCAAAAAGCAGCACGACATTTTTACTTTCTATGATGAAACAGCTGTGGGTGATATAAGTTATCTTCATTTTCATTATTATTATTATAGTTCTAAAATATCAAATTTTTGTATATGATTCTAGATAAAACATTTATATCCTTTTAGTAAATGTAGAATGGGATTCATCATGTTCAAAGATAAGGAGGCAGAAGAGAAATTAGAAAAATATAAAACTCAACTTTCTAACGTTAAAAAGAAACTTAAGCATCTTCAAAAGAAAAATGAAAAATTAGAAAATGAAAAAAGAAAAATTTTGGAAGAAAAGAAGAACATACTAGAAAAACAAGATAATGAGCTAGAAAATCTTATCAAAAAGATAACCGAAAATGATCAATTAGACATCTCTGGTGATACCAGAAAGATGATCAATAGATTGGAATCTGAGATTTTTAATCTGAAAGAAGAAGTTCAAGAACTTAATAATGAGAATAATGAACTGATGGACGAACTTGACGAGTACAAAAGAAAAGGAAAGTATGCAATTCAGACAGAAGATAAGATAATACTTCCTGATGAATCTAAAATCAATGGCAGCATAAAATCCGAAGGGGGGCTAGACTTACAAAATTCTGTGATCATCTATGGGTCTATAGGAGCTACTAGTGATGTAAAGATAGGCGATGATGTCACTATAGAAGGGTCTGTTATTTCAGACACAGGGTGTGTAACCGTCGGAAAAAATACTGAAATTGAAGGTATTATTAAAGGTACTAAAGTAGAAATCGCAGATAACAGCAAATCCGGAAATATCCAAAGCTCTGGTGACGTGATCTTGAATGAAAATGTCAATGTGTCTAATGTTACTGCAGTTGGCGATGTAAAACTCAATAAAGGAGTTAAAATTCAGGGTAAATTGGAATATGCAGGAGATCTAAACGGAGCAAAAGGTGTGACTATAACAGAATCTGTATTCCCATTATCCAGGGAAGAAGTAGAAAAGGACCTCAGTGAAGAAGAAAAATTAACCATGAAGGATACAGATTGGATCGAAGAAGGTGTAGAGGAAGAGGATGTCGAAGAAACCTTCGAAGAAGATATTGAAAAAGATGATGAGATATTTGAAGAATGATAAAGATAGTGATGTGAGAGAAAATGAGTGACGAAAACGAGATACCTGTCGAAGAGATAGATAAAGGATTAGAAGTAAAGATTAAGATATCAGACTGGTTTGCTGATAAAAAGAGGATATCAAGTACAATTGAAGGTGAAGTAGAAACCGCTACAGATAAAGCTGTTTTGATAAAAGAAGAATGGATCCCTAAAAGTCTGATCGAGAAAGCGTATCTACTATGACCTCGTTTAAGATTAATAAAAAATTTAAACCTTCAGAAGGACTGAAAAAATACTATTACATCAATTTATTTTTAGTATTATTTATCTTTATTATAACATCAGGGCTAAGACCTCTTCCTTCAGGGAGGGATCTTAGCCCTTAGTTTAGATAAAAACCAATTAAAAATCCTTTTCTTTTATTTTGAATATAATGAAAAATAAAAAATTATGATAAAATTAAACCATTAAAAATTTTTGAAAGACCCTAAAGTAAGTACTAGTAATTACTCTATTTTTCTTACATTGGCTGCTTTTGGTCCTTTTTCTCCTTCTTCTACATCGAATTCTACACGATCTTCTTCCTCAATGGAAGTTCCTTCAAGATCGCTTCTATGAACGAAGAGGTCTTCATCGCCCTCATCGGGTTCTATAAACCCATAGTTCTTCATATTGTTGAAGAATTTTACTGTTCCTTGCATAGAGAGTTCACCTCCTATATTTTCTTAATCAACCTACCAATTTACTCCTTGTATTAATGTCTTTGTACTGTTTTTAATCATAAACCTATTTTTAATTTAATATGAGAATATTTAGTAAGGAATTTATAGTTGAAATCATTAAAGAACAACATGGGTAAGGTAATCGACGTTAAAACTTTATCTAAACACTACGATGAGGTCAAAGCTGTTGATAATATTTCGTTTACAGTTAAAGAGGGTGAGGTATTTTCATTAGTCGGCCCTAACGGTGCTGGAAAGACAACAACCGTAGAAATTTTAGAATGTTTGAGAAAACCAACTTCAGGCCAGGCTAAAGTACTGGGATACGACATGATGGAGAATGAAGAAAAAATAAAAGAGAGAGTCGGGGTTATGCCACAGGATTTCAGTACCTTCGAGCGTCTAACCGCCAAAGAAAACATCAAGTTATCAGCTGATATCTATGGTAAAGGAGATGTTGATGAGATTATCAAGAGAATCGGTATAGAATCGTTCAAAGATAAAAAATTCATGGACTTGTCTGGTGGGATGAAAACAAGAGTTGGAATTGGTATGGCGCTTATATCTGATCCTCAATTGTTATTCCTGGATGAACCAACCAGTGGACTAGACCCACAGGCTAGAAGGGATACATGGGATCTTATTAAAAACCTGAAGAAGATGGGGAAAACCATCTTTCTCACAACCCATTACATGGAAGAAGTAGAAGAGTTGGCTGATAGAGCGGGTATACTGATAGATGGAAAGATCAAAGTTATAGATGAGATAGATTCTCTTATACACAATTATGGTGGGGGTGTAAAAGTAACAGTTCAGAAAGAAAGAGAGGCTGAAGAGATACTGAATGAATTTGCAGATGAGATCATAGATAAAAACGAAGATGAATTTATCGGGATCTTTGACACAAAAAAAGACTCTAGAAAGGCTCTGATATCACTCTATCAGCATGAGTATGATGTTGAGGTCAAAGAAGCAGGGATGGATGAGGTATTTCTCAGAATAATCGGTGGTAAAATTGATGAGAAGGGGGAATTGGTATGAAAAAGATAATATCTGTTTTTACAGCGCTGTTCAAAAATTGGTTTAGAAGTAAAACTGGCGTATTTTTTTCCTTATTATTTCCTATGATGCTCCTTATCATATTCAGCACTGTTTTTGGTGGACAAGGTTCTGCAGAATACGATCTTTATGTTCAGAATAATGATGTAATAGATGGGGAAACTACTAACGTTTCAGAGTCGTTCATAGATGCTTTAGAAGCAACTGAAACTTTCAATATCAAGAGATTGGATAGAGATGTTAATGTCACTAAATATCAGCATGAAAAATCATTTGGGGCGTACCGGGCACTTGTAATACCTGAAGAGTTCCAGAAAAAAGCTCTAAACAAGAGTATGTCGATCCGAGCAGGGGTCATGTATGACACTTTAACCCGCATAGAAGAGATGGGTGGTGACCAGATCAATGAAAGTGAGAAAGAAAATCTTACAAAAGGCATAAGTTCAGTTGAAAGATGGAAAAATCAGACAAAAGATATTGAAAGTGCAGAATTACTGCTTTTAACCAGTGAAGGTGATCAGGCAGCTTCTATAGTTAAAGGGATTACATACAGTGTGGTAGATACTTTCAACTCGCAGTTGATAGGTGTTAAAGACAGTACAGTTGATGTTAAAAGCGAACCAATAGAAAAGAGAGATTTAGGTGCTGCTGACTACTATTTACCAGGTTATATAGCAGCATTCGTGATGACCAATGGTATAATAGGTGTGACTTCAAATGTATCAGAATTTAAAAGAAACGGTACACTAAAAAGATTAGCGGCTACACCTTTGAAGAAAAGAGATTGGATTATAAGTAACATATTACAGCAGGCTGTTCTAGCTTTTATATTAACAGCAGTTATGATTTTGCTTGGTGTTGCATTGTTCGGGGTACAGGTCTACCCTGGTCCTCTAGCTATGGTTCTGATATTATTAGGTTCGCTAGCTTTCTCTTCAGTAGGCATGGTCATGGGCGGTATAATCAAGGATGTAGAAGCAGCAAGTGGTGCTGGAAATGCTATAGCATTTCCTATGATGTTTCTTTCAGGAGCTTTTTGGCCAATAGAAAATATGCCTGAATATCTACAGACAGTGGCAAA
>JBKHIX010000156.1:0-3287 GCA_046538435.1 Thermoplasmata archaeon
ATAGTAGATGGTGTCACAGAAAGAGGGGTATGCGGTATAGATAAAGACGGGATGGTCATGAGAAATCTTCTTAGAGTCAATACGATGGGTACTTCAGCTTATACTTATCACGCTAAAACTACTGCTAAAACTTTGAAAGCTACAGCAGAAGGAAAAACGATATTCGGTATAAATGATGAAGAAAAATTAAAGAACGTGTGTGAGATACTAGGATTGGATACTGACAAAGAGACGAATGAATTGGCGAAAGATCTAGCTGACTTCATGATCGAAGAGATTAACAGAGATAGCGAAGAACCTTCCAAAGTTCTCGAAAAGTACGCACCAGAGTCTAGAAAGGAGAAATGGAAAGATCTTAACATACTACCTGGTGGACCACTGCACGAGTTCATGGATGTCAATACCAGTGTCATGACCAACGTAGATGGTGATTACAAAAGCATGGCTTTAAAAGGATTGAGGATGGGTCTAGCAACTTCCTACGGATCATTAACACTTCTAGAAGAAGTTCAAGACATACTATTTGGAACCGCTGAACCTCATGAAGCAGAAGTGGACATGGGTATCTTGGATCCAGATTACGTGAATATATTGCCCAATGGACACGAACCGTTCATGGGTGTTGCACTAATTCAGGTAGCTCACAGAGATGAAGTTCAGAAAAAAGCAAAAGAAGCCGGGGCTGAAGGTATCCACATAATAGGATCTATAGAGACCGGACAGGAACTTATGCAAAGATTCAACAAGGATGATGTATTCGTTGGATTGACCGGGAACTGGCTGAATGAAGAATACGTACTAGCAACAGGTGCTGTAGATGCCTTCGTTGCTGATATGAACTGTACGGTTCCAACAGCTGGAGAATACGCTGAGAAATACAATTCCAAGATCATACCTGTTACAAAATTAGTCAATGTACCAGGAGTAGAACATGATATCAACTACGATCCAGAGAAAGCAGAAGAACAGGCATTGAAGATCATAGATAGAGCTATTGAGAACTACAAAGAGAGAGAAGGAAAAGAAACCAATATACCAGATTACAAGCAGAAGATAACTACTGGTTTCTCACCTGAATCTGTAGTCGATGCTCTAGGTGGATCTCTTGATCCGTTGTTAGATCATATAAAGAACGGAAATATCAAAGGTATCGTTGCACTGGTCAGCTGTAGCACTTTGAAGAACGGTGGTCAAGATATACTAACCAATCAAGTGGCTGAAGAGCTGATCAAAAGAGATATTCTGGTTCTAAGCGCTGGCTGTGGAAACGCCGGATTGCAGGTCGGTGGACTTACCAGTTTAGATGCGATAGAAAAAGCAGGTGAGGGACTATCTGCAGTTTGTAATGCACTTGAAGTACCACCAGTATTGAGCTTTGGCACATGTACAGATACAGGAAGATTGATCAATCTAGTGAGTACCGTGGCTGATGCTTTAGACGTCGATCCAACTCAACTACCGGTTGCGGTGACTGCACCAGAATACATGGAACAGAAGGCCACTATCGCAGCGATAGCAGCTGTTGGCTATGGTCTATACACTCACGTATCACCAACACCACCGGTAACAGGTAGTGAAAATGTGGTCAAACTATTAACAGAAGATGTCGAAGACCTGACTGGCGGAAAACTGGCTGTAGGAGACGATCCTGTTGAAATCGCTGATGGTATAGAAGAGCATATCCAGAAAAAGAGAGAGGGATTAGGTCTCTAAAAACCCTTTATTTTTTTATTACCTATAACAATTATAAATTAATAAAATGAAAAATTGAATAAAACAGGTTTTCATTTACTCTAATTTTATCGCGTCGACTGGACAGGAGTCAGCCCCGTCCTGAGTACAATCGATATCGTCGGGAACGTATCCCTCATCGACTGTTTCTCTATATTCTTCGACCAGCTGTGCAGTACCTGATCCGTCATCTTCGTAGACTTCAGGACATGTGTTATAGCACATACCACAGGCGATACACGCATCCTGGTCTATTGTTATTTTTACCATATTTAAACACCTCTCTATGAAACTGTTATAGCACCAACAGGACAGTTTTCTTCGGCATCAGTTGTACATCCAACATCATCCGGCACCTCTCCATTATACTCTAGATCAGCTCTGTATTTTCCCACCACTGTTGATTTCACATTTTCACCCAATTCGAATACCTGTAGACACGTCGTTTCGCACATACCACAACCGATACAGGTATCCTGATCTATCTCAACATTCTGCATATTATCTACCTCCATATCTAATGTTTCCAATCCTTATACTCTTCGCCTCTTAAATCATTTATCAAGTTTATAGCAGCCTCAGCACCCTCACCAACTGCGGCACCGATCTGTCTAGCTCCTCCTGTACAGTCACCAGCTGCATAAACTCTTGGTAATCGAGTAAATTGATCTTCATCTACAACCAGTTTTCCATCCTCGATCATTATCCCTAGACTTTTTGCAAAATCCAACGAACCACTAGTTCCTTCAGCGATCATCAGACCTTCCATCTCTTCTTCTCCATCTTCAAAAATCAGACCTTTGAATTTACTGTTCCCTTTGACATCTTTTATTTTCTTCTTAACAATCGGAATATCTCTTTCCTCGATCTGTTTTCTAAGATTTTCATACATATCTAAATCTCTACCATTCGTGAATATCTTGATGTCCTTTGTATATTCGGAAAGTTCGAGTGCTTCCTTTGCTACCAGGTCTTCAGAACCGAGTAAACCTACTTTTTCTCCTTTGAATAAAGGTGCATCACATGTGACACAGTAACTGACTCCTTTTCCTTCATATTCCTCGATCTCATCCACTCCAGGTCTTTTATGTTGTATTCCAGGAGATAAGATCAATGATTTCGAGGCATAGGAATTTTTAGCAGTATCCACTCGATAATTATCGCCCTCGGTTTTGATAATAAGAGCCTTTTCTTCTTTTACTACCGTCCCGAACTTTTCTGCCTGTTTTCTACCTCTTTCAAGCATCTCCTGACCAGATATTCCTTCAGGAAATCCGAAGTAATTTTCGATCTTTTTCACCTTTTTTAGTAATTTATCTGGCTCATCCAAAACCAATGTTTTGAAATCTGCTCTAGATGTGTAAACAGCTGCAGAAAGACCTGCTGGACCTCCACCTATTATTATCACGTCATATTTTTCATCATTCATTTCTATCATACCTCCCCGCGTGTGAGACAACAATTACATGAAAAACAAGCAGAATGCCTCCGACTTTTTGAGGAAGCATTAATTAATCAGTTAAATAATGTAATTTATTTACTCCTATAGTAATGTC
>JBKHIX010000049.1:0-12604 GCA_046538435.1 Thermoplasmata archaeon
AATCATTATTGTCATCACTACTTAAATCTTGACGAAATTTTTTGCAGACAATACACTTCTTTGTCCGTTTGATTAAATTAAAATAATAGAAGACTTTTGTAATAATCACCCGGTTAAGAAGATCATGGGGAGTACCCCAGCACGATGATCCATGATGCAAGTACCGGGATATGGTCTTGATGGGTCCCCTTATGAACAAGATGAACCATCTAGTGATGATTAAGGACCAACCCCAAGGCTAAACAATCCCCTGGTTAGAGTCAGGAGGGGGAGATGGATGCCCCAACTATGAACCTAACTGTTACAACCAGGGGACAGAAACACTCTTTAAAAGGGTAGGTTCCACTGATGAAAAAAGAAAATAAAATACTAAGATGTCCTGAGTGTGGAAGTACAAATGTAGTTCCTGAAACAGGTTTTGTTACAGGATATAAATATCATTGTAATAAATGTGGGTATATTGGACCATTCGTTATCGAAGAATACGTTGAAGAAAATAAAAGGGATTAATATTTTAACTATGCATACATCACTTGTTTCTTTATCTTTCTCTCTTCAGTATCAGACAATACCTTTTCAATAGCATCCATAAAATCTTCCTGCGTAACTTTATCTTTATCCTTCCTGATCGAGAACATCCCCGCTTCTGTACATATTGCTTTGATGTCAGCGCCACTAGCTTCTTCTGTTCTATATGATAATTTATCAAGACTGACACCTGGATCGATAGTTATGTTTCTCATATGGATCTTGAATATTGCTTTCCTTGCACTCTCATCCGGTTTAGGAATATGTATGATTCTATCAAATCTTCCAGGCCTTAAAAGAGCTCTATCTAAAAGTTCAGGTCTGTTCGTAGCTCCCATCACTTTGATATCCGATAATGGTTCAAAACCATCTAATTCAGCCAATAGCTGCATCATTGTTCTTTGAACCTCTCTATCTCCAGATGTTGCCTGTTCCTGTCTTTGTGTAGCAACAGAATCGACCTCATCTATGAATATTATCACAGGTGACTTATCTCTAGCCATGTCGAATAATTCTCTAACCATCCTTGCCCCTTCCCCAATATACTTTTGGACAAGTTCTGATCCTACTAACTTTATGAAAGTAGCATTAGTTCTGTTCGCCGCTGCTTTCGCTATCATAGTTTTACCGGTACCAGGTGGGCCCACAAGAAGAACACCTTTAGGAGGATCAATTCCTATCCTGCCATATTTTTCGGGATAAAGTAAGGGTTCTTCAACAGTTTCTTTGACCTCTCTTATCTGGTCCTGTAAACCACCTATATCATCGTATGCTACTGAAGGTTTTTCTAGTATCTCTGCGCCCATGATATCGGGGTCTACAGCTGAAGGAAGAGTTTTGACTATCGAAAGTGTCTGCTTATTTAATGCCACCCTTGTCCCTGGCTTTAGTTTTTTTCCAGGTAAAAAATCAGCTACATTTACTATAAAATCCGGACCTGTTGAACTTTCAATGACAGCTTGATCATTTGGTAAATTTTCTTTTACCATCCCAACTAATAAAGGCGGTTTCTTTAATCTTGCCAATTCCTTCTTTAATTCTTTAGTCTCTCTTTTCAATCGCTCCAGCTCGCTTTTTACGTAATCCCTGTTGTTGCTGTCATCATAATTACTAGATAGCCTCTGGTGTTTCTTTTGAAGCTCCTCGATTTGCTTTGTCAGTTCCTTTGAAGTTCCTCTTAAATCATCTTCGTCCAAACAACCACCGCTTTACTTATTAATTTACGAAGCAACCTTATTATAAATATTGTGGTCGGTTTCAAAAATTGGTAAATTCACTTTTTTTCTGTTAAATCAGAAAGTCTTTTCAGTGCTTTTCGCTTATCTTTTTCATCTACATCAGATATCTTGATATCTTTCTCTAAAGTTTTAATTGTATTATCGTAAACCTCTTTATCAACTGGATAAGGAGTGCCATCCTTACCACCATGAGCAAAACTGTATTTTACTGGATCTTCCCAACTTGGTTCACTACCATATATCAAATCTGAAACTAAAGCAAGAGCTCTTATCTTCTTAGGCCCCATACCTTCTAAGGAAATCAATTCTTCATAATTTTTTGGCTGGATTTCATAAGCTTTTTCTAAAACACTCCATCCTTTTTTTGAAATATCCATATCGAGAACTGCATGATGTTCAGGAAATTTAAGCTGCTTTTCTTTAAAATCCATCAATGATGTTTGTCCTTTGGAATCGAGGTATTTTCGGAGATGAGAAGGGCCATCATTTATCAAATCTATACTAATATCCCTAGTTTCTTCGCTTTTTATTGAAGTCATGTCTAATACTTCATTTTTCTTCTGATCACAAGCCACCCCTTTGTGAGGTTCATTTATAAATTCATGAACCATATCTGAAAGCCAGTGATATCTTCTTGCATATCCTTTTTCATCTTCCATACCCTGCTGAACAACACCCCAATTTCCCTTCTCACTTACGAAAAAAGAATGGTGATAAAGTCTAAAATCATCTTGAATACAGGAATTGTCAACTTTAGCAGAGAGTTTAGAAGAATCGATCAGGTCATCTATCCTGGTTGGTTTTATTGAAAAAACATTTTCAAGAGCCTCTATCTCCTGAGGTGTTTTTCTGCTGGCCTTTCCTTTCCCACCAGCAACCGCTATACCGTGTTCCTGTGGATCCAATGCAACTTTTAATGCACCACAAGTTGTTGTAGTTGTTCCACTAGAATGCCAATCAAACCCGATCGTGCATGAAAGAGCTTGGAACCAGTAGGGATCAGTTATTCTTTTAATAAATTCATCAACACCGTATTCATCTACGATAACCTCTGTTATACCTCTACTCAATCTTACCATCCTTTTAAACAGCCATCTAGGAGCATTACCCCCATGAAGAGGTAAGTCAGTAGTACCACGATTCTTCATACATTATATTCATTTATTGTTTAGATATAATACTTTTATGGGGTGTTCAGTGAATGTGGTGAATATAGTAAACGGGATGAAAATAATATATCATTAAACCTGTAGGGTCAACTAATGAATGAAATCAAACATCTTTACGATGTTTTACTAGAAGAATTTGGTGAGCAAAACTGGTGGCCAGGAGAAACTAAATTTGAGATAATAGTAGGAGCAGTGCTCACACAAAATGTGAGCTGGAGTAATGTTGAAACTGCAATTCAAAATCTCAAGGATTATGATATTTTATCACCCATTATGATACTCAAAACCGATGATAAAAAATTATTCAAATTGATCAGACCTACTGGTTTCTATCGACAAAAAACCGCACGTTTAAAGCGTATATCTAAATTGATTAAAAATGAAAATGGTGTAGAAAACTTATTTGAGGAAAATAATCTAAGGGAAATCTTATTAAATATTAAAGGTGTAGGTCCAGAAACAGCAGATAGCATTATACTTTATGCTGCAGAAAGACCTAGTTTCGTAGTAGATGCCTATACATTTAGAGTACTCGATAGATCATACAACATACATGGTTCATACGATGAGATAAAAGAGTTATTTGAATCCACTTTTAATAAAGACTTATCAAAACTTCAAGATATACATGCTCTGATAGTGGAATTAGGTAAAAATTATTGTTCAAAAAATGATCCTCTGTGTGATACCTGCCCTTTATCTTGCCATTGTAAATATGCTATTTGAAAATGAATCTTTTCCAGCGCAATATGTCCCTTTTTATCGCTCTGTAAAAAGATGGGAAATAAACTACGGACAAAAAACTACCGACAATAAAAACTGCTATGAAGAAAACTTCCCTATCAGCACTGTACGGTTCGACCCCACCTATTACAAACCCTATCTCATCAACTATAAAACCTAGACCTATACCATACAAAATAGAACTAATCCTCGCAACAGAATTACTCCAATAATTGATGGCCAACCATGCAGCGATAGCCACGAATATGATTCCATACGCAATATGATGGATGTGATAACCTCCCAATATCAGATTTCTTCCCGCAGAATAAGTAACATTCCCTGTAGTGGTACCAGATTTATCTGCCTCAAGAAGAACCACCCATAACCTAGATAAAATGAATGAGATCAAAAAAGATATAGAAATTAGAAATGGTGTAGATTTACGATTCTTGTAAATCTCCTTTCTTAATATGTTAGGAACCGCTGTTACTACTTTTAAAACTATACCTTTCTTTTTCATTTTTATTCTACATTAATTTAAGGTGAAATTATGAATTAAATGTTTCGGGTCAATTACTAAGGTGCAGAAAGTACTTTACATTTATTTGAAGAATACAAAATATAGGTGTTTTCTTGATAGGCTATCCTTAACTTATTGTTAAATGGCTTAGGTTTAACCCCTGGTTCAATATAGGTTCCCTTCTTCATCTCATTATCGTAAACGATGTACGATACATTCAATTCGTCTAATGTTGTCACTGCTGGTTCTAAACTTGATGAGAAAAATATACTCCCCCCCTCTGTCCAAGTAACATTTTTTATTCCAATTGAGAAGGCAACAGCACTCATACGATGATCAGTGGCTATCTTGCCCTGGTAGCCCTCTATCCAATAAAACGTCTCCAGGTCATCCCATTCAGTACCCTCATCATATCCTGAAATTATATTTTGACTTGGATAAGAAAACGGTAAATTCAGACCGATGAGAATCAATATAATTCCACAAAAAACTACAGCTTTTCTCTTGTTGAATGTGGGATTATAAACCTGATAGAACTGATAAATACCTATTCCAAAGAGTAAAGATAAAGGTATAATAAAGAAACTCACATGTCTTATCGACCTCAAAGAGGTGGAACCAGAAATCAATCCAGCAGTTACAGAAAGTGCTGTAAAAAATAACCACCCTAGAACAAAGGGTCCTTCTTTATAAGCCTTAATTATCTTCCTTGAGAACAATGAAAAGAGGCTTAAAAACATAATTGGTATGTAAAGATATATCGAAAATCCTATTTCTGCCTCCTTGGTAAAAACTCCAAATGCAATGGCAGATAATATTACGATAGTAATTATAATAGTAACAAGAGATATCATAATAAATCTCTTAATATCCTGCTCATGTAAATTGATAGACATAAAATACTCGATCTTTTCTCTAAATTTTGCTATCAATGTAATAAATAAAAGCACAAGAAAAGGAACAATTACAATAGAGTATGAAGGAAATATCAAAGCCTCGTATAACCGATTATATCTAAAAGTGGGTACGGATAACCAAAATGAAACAGTTAGCGCTGCGAAAAATATATAGAAATAAATTCTTTTACGTTCTAAGGACTTTCTTTTATTTACCCATAAACTCAACAGAAAAAAACCTCCAACTAAAAATAATATCATAAAGTAAGAAGTCAGATGATGAGTTAATACCAGTGAAAAGGATGAGATAATTAAAAGCAAAGAGACCTTATCGTTATCTCTTAATGATATTATTGTCGTTAATAGAAATAGGAAGATGAGCACACCCAATGTTTCTGGTTTAGGTTGTGAATAATTGTAAATCACCGGTGGTAACACAGTAAAAAATAATGCAGAAATAAGTGAGGGTTTTTTGTTCCGAGTTATTTTATGTGCTAACAGAAATATGAATAGAGGGGATAATGCAGATAATATTACCGGAACGAACATTGTTGAAGATGTAACTGGTAATCCAGTGAGCAAGTGAAAAGAACTACTAACTATCAACATTCCAGGAAAATATGGATAGGCTTGTCCCCATCCATCAACACTTAGATATGTCCTCCCGTTAGTAACCCACTGGTTTGTATAATAAACATATTCTCCACAATCTATACCCCATAACGTGTTTCCGAATAAAGGAATAGTTCTTATCAATATGGAGAAAGAAATGATAGCTCCTAATGCAAACCATATCGACTTTTTCATCGAATCTAAATTTGATTAGATAGGTTTATTGTTTTCCCTTATTGCCGTATAACTCAAAATTTTTAATATTAGATTTACAGTACTTTTACCATGAACCGATATAATCGACACAAAGTATTACCAGAAATCGGAGAAAGAGGACAGAAGAAAATAGAAGAGGCTAGGGTTGCTGTACTTGGACTGGGTTCCTTAGGTTCAGCCATCGCTGATTCACTAGCTAGAACTGGTGTTGGATATATTAGGGTGGTAGATAGGGATTATGTTGAGATTTCCAACTTGAACCATCAAATATTGTTCGATGAGGAAAGTATTGATAAACCAAAAGTCGAAGCCGGTGCTGAGAGACTTGAAAACATCAATTCCTCTGTAGAAATAGATCCAGTTGCTGAAAACATCAGTGCTAGCAATATAGAACAACTTATAGAAGAAATAGATATCGTTCTCGATGCTACAGATAACATGAAAACAAGGTACATAATAAATGACGCATGTGTGAAAAATAACATCAGATGGATCTTTACATCAGTACTACAAACATACGGTATGAATTTAAATATTATACCAAATAAAGGTCCGTGTTTAAGATGCCTCATGCCCGAGAAACCAGAAAGAGGGTCTATGGAGACCACTGAAACTGCTGGTGTGTTATTCACACTTCCTAGAATAATGGGTAATATCTCAGCTACTGAAGCTGTTAAATATATAACAGGAAATGAACAAAGAAAAGAGATGCTGACAATCGATCTTTGGAAGAATGATTACGAGCTGATCAAAGTAAATAAAAGAGAAAACTGTAAAACATGCGGAGAAAAAGATTTTGAATTCCTTTCAAAAGAAAAGGTCGAGCAGGTCGAGATACATGGCGAAAATTCAGTCCAGATATCACCTGAAAAAAAACTCGAATTGAATTTACAAGGAATTAAAGATAGATTCAAAAATTCAGAAATTAAGGGAAAGTCCATGCTGAGAATCCAGTTAGAAAATTATGAGTTGAACCTATTCAAAGATGGGAAACTTATAGTTGATGGTACAGATGATCCAAAAAAGGCAAAATCTCTTTACTCCAGGTATATAGGGGACTGAGATCAATCGACCTTTTTAAATTTCAAAGAATCGATTTTAGAGGTATATTCCAGCTCCTCTTCTAATTTTTTCAGTTCATCTATTTCACTCTTCACCCTTGGTTTATCAGGCGTGAGTAGACAACAGACTTCAGGTCTTATCGATATTTGATAAGTGTCGATCTCTTTAGCTATCTCAATAATCTCATTCTTATCTAGACCTATCAATGGCCGGTGTATAGGTATCTCAACTACTGAGTCCTGTGTTTGTAAATTAGATAAAGTCTGAGATGCAACCTGCCCCATGGATTCTCCTGTTACTATTGCATCAGCATCTATTTCTGACGCTAATCGTTGTGCAGCACGGTACATCATCCTCTTACATAAAACACATTGAAAGTGCGGATCAGCGTTCTTAGATATCTCTTTTTGGATATTTTCGAATGATGCTACATAAAGATTTATTTCTGGATGTATACTATTTAATTTACAATAAATAGAATACAAATTATCTAATGTATTACCCCCAGTAAAAACTCCATTGTCCATGTGAAGTAAGTTAACATTGGCACCAGCCTCAGCCATCAAATGAGCTGCAACCGGTGAGTCTATCCCTGTAGACATCAGTACAACAACCTTATATTTCATCAAATTAAACGATATTTGTTTATTATATAACAGTTTTCTCTAAGCTCACACCCAAATTTTTATAATGAAAAAAATCTTAACTCATTTAAATCGGGAAAAAGGGTCTCATATTAGAATAAGGAGCAAAAAACTTATAATAGGACCCTTTCTTCCAGAAAAGGCTAGGAGAACATGACTAGGGAATATACACGCTACGAAAAAGCCAGAATTATAGGTGCCAGAGCCCTTCAAATCTCATTGGGCGCTCCAACAATGTTAAAGTTGGAAGAGGATGATTACCAATTAGACCCGATTGATATGGCGATTAAAGAATTTGAAAAAAGTGTGATTCCCATTTCTGTTATCAGAGAGGAAGAACAATGACTGAAGAAGAGCAAGAAAATCAAGAAGAGATGTTAGTGGAAGAAGATACTTACCTAACAGCAGGTGTACATATAGGTACACAGCAGAAAACCGAGGCGATGAAACCATTCATATTCAAAGTAAGAAACGATGGTTTATTCGTTCTAAACGTAAAAAAGACAGACCAAAGAATCAGCACGATCGCTAAATTTTTATCAAGATTTCCTTCAGAGAAGATACTGTTTGTGTCAGCCCGTCAGTACGGTAAAAAACCGATAGAAACATTTTCTGATATTGTTGGTGCTTCGTGTTTTGCAGGTAGATTTATTCCAGGGTCGCTCACCAATCCATCATTAGATCAATTTGTGGAACCAGAAGTGCTTGTTGTTATAGACCCATCAGCAGACAGACAGGCTGTCAAGGAAGGAGTTAACGTAGGTATTCCAATTATAGGTCTGGTTGATACCAATAACACCCTTGAAAACGTTGACATAGCTCTACCAACGAACAACAAAGGTAGAAAATCACTAGCACTAGTATTCTATCTATTGGCAAGAGAGATGAAGTTGATTAAAGGCGAGATCGAAGATAGGGAAGAATTTGATTACGAGGTCGAAGACTTCGAACAGAGCCTATAAATATTTTACTTTTTCTATTTTATTCCTGATTTCAATAATCTAGATTCTTATTTCTTCATAACCATTTATATTTATAAAGAATAAAAAAGTATTAGATTTAGTTCCTATAAATTTGTAATCAGTAGAGCCTGACAGTTTCAAGATTCTTGGGAGTCCTTGTTTCGATGTTGTATTTTTTGTAAATCGTACTCGCTAGGTTCGTACATTTTCCTTCTTCTCCATGACTGACCAAGACTCTTTCAGGCTGAGGTCTCATACTGCTTATATAATGCAGTAATTGTATTCTATCGCTGTGACCTGAAAATCCTTCACACGTGTGCACATTCAGCTTTACAGGTATATCAATAGTATCTCCTTTTTCAGTCAGGGTTATTTGATCATATCCTCTTTGTATTTTATTACCGATAGTTCCCTGGCCCTGATAACCAACAAATATCAACGATGTCTCTAGATCGTCTCCCCATGCCTTGAAATACTCTAATACTGGCCCACCGTTCATCATACCTGCAGTAGCCAGAACAATAGCCGGTTCTTCACTATCACAGATATTCTTCCTTTTATCCATACTCTCTACTTGTTCAAACATATCTGATAAAAATGGATTCTCATCTTCGTGGAATATCTTCTTCTTCAGTTTTTTATTTAAAAATTCAGGATATGCAGTATGTATAGCTGTAGCCTCCCATATCATACCATCTAAATACACCTTACTTTCAGGAATCTCTCCTTTTCTCATAGCTTCTTCTATGACTAGCATGACTTCCTGAGATCTTCCTACAGCGAAAACTGGGAGTAATACCTTACCACTTTTATTCTCAAGGGTTTGATTCAATATATCTTTTAGCTGTTCTACAGCATCTCTTCTGCTAGGCTGTAGATCATGATAACCTCCGTAAGTCGATTCCATTACAACTGTTTCTGCTCTCGGAAATTTATTCACTGCTTGATTGAATAACCAGGTATCATCATATTTTATATCTCCAGTAAATACAACGTTATAATCTCCATCACCTATGTGCATATGAGCTACTGCTGACCCTAAGATATGACCGGCATTATGTAATGTTAATCTTATATCTGGAACAATGTCTGTAGTCTCTCCATATTCTAAAGTAATAGTATGTTTGACCTGTTCTCTTATATGATTAGATTTGTAAGGTGGACTTCTAGCTTCACCTATTGCTACTTTTATATAATCAAGCTGTAAAAGTGCGGCTAAATCTCTAGTTGGTGCTGTGCAATATACAGGCCCTTCATATCCATATTGATAAAGAGCTGGGATTATTCCAGAGTGATCAAGGTGTGCATGGGTTAAAATAATTGCATCTATATCTTCTAAAGGCATCAATTCTGGAGCGTTAAGATAAGGTGTGCTATCTTCACCATTAGCTGATACATCTGTTCCGCAGTCTATCAATACTTTACTATCTCTTGTCTGGAGAAGATGTGCAGAACGACCAACCTGTCTATAACCTCCCAGAGCAGTTACTCTAGCAAAAGGTTTTCCTGAACGGGTATCTCGATTTATTTTTCTACCTACCTTTTTAAGGAATTTTTTCCTATCTTTTCTGACAGTTCTTAAATAACTTCTGATATCTTTTATCGTTTTAGATGGTATCGGCGGTGCCCTGACAACATCTAAAGCCCAACCTGTTTCTCTCTTTACTTCATTAAGCACTTTTCCCTTTTTCCCTATAGCAATACCAGGAGCTTTAGCTTCGAGTGTTATCTCACCAGTATCATCTCTAAAATACATATCCTGGATTTCAGCCTCATCTGGAATTATCTCTTTAATTTTCTCCCTAGCCTCTTCTGGATCATCCAATAAGGAAGGGTCCGGTCTTACATCAACTCTACGTTTAAGTTTTTCAGCTAGCTTTTTTACTATTTGAGAATCTTTCGTAAATTCATCTAAGTGCTTAGTGTAAATCACTACGACTGATCCTTCAAATTGTATATCCGTGATACTCACCGAAGTTGGTAGTACTTCTTC
The DNA here is from genome assembly GCA_046538435.1 of Thermoplasmata archaeon. GTDB lineage: Archaea > Thermoplasmatota > Thermoplasmata > Halarchaeoplasmatales > Halarchaeoplasmataceae > CAYSTL01. Next base: position 10,567 of record JBKHIX010000049.1, read on the forward strand.
AACAGCTTCTTTAGCTTCGTTCAAAACATCTTCAACGCTCATAGAATTCACTTTTTCTAGTATTTATTAATTAATGAATGTAATTTTTAAATTGAATAAATTTTAAAAGGTTTTTATAACGAGGGAAGGTTCTTTTCCTCTCTTATCTTATCAATCCTTTTGTCAATTTCCTTATCTTTCATTTCCTCGAAACCATCCTCAGTAATCTTTGCAACCCGGATACCATCTCCAGATGCAGAATCTCTACTGCTTGACACAAGTAAGGACAAAACAGCCAAATCGACACCTTCTTCAAGATCCATACCTTCTTTATAATGATCTTCTAAAACACCATAAACAAAGGGTGATCCAGAGCCTTCAGATACATAATTGTCTTCTATAGCTCCTCCAACTGCATCAATGGAATAAACATGACCTCCATCGCTATCGACTCCTCCGAGCACTAATCCAACGAAATATGGGAACATTCTCCTTCCCATCATAATATTAGATAGCAAAGTTGTAGCAGCCTTTACAGTCATTTCTTTCTTTCTTTTAATTTCATATAATTCAACTTCTGAACTAAGATATCTAGTCAAGGCTTGTCCATCAGCTACCAAGCCCGCAATTGTCATTCCAATTTTATCACTGATTCTGAAAAGTTTCTTTGTATCTTTATGTGATATCATATTACCTTTAGTAGCTCTTTTTTCAGTAGCAAGAACTACTCCACCATCGCAAACGAGTCCTAATGTGGTTGTTCCTTTTTTGTTTTCTTCATTCATAATTTCACTCTCAACCCATCAAGTTATTTTATTATCTTTAATGGAATAGATTGGATTAAAATTCCTCGGACAATCCTAAGATTTAACTGTTATTTAGATGTTTTCATCCAATAAGGAATTGTCCCTTGTAGATATAGTAAATAAAAGGTAAAAGGTTTAAGTTTTTTCCTTCTATTGTTCCATGTTCACATCCATATGTGGATATGGTATCTCTATGTCTTTCTTGTTGTATTCCTGCCATATTCCTTTTGTCATTTGGTTCCTTAGAGCCCAATAATTTTCATTGTCGGTCCAAGCTTTTAACGTAATATTTACCGATGAATCTCCAAGTTCAGAAAAAGTAACTGCTGGTTCGGGATCATCTTTCACCAATTTATGATCCTTCATAAATTTCATTGCTATATCTACTGCTTTGCTAACATCACTCTCGTAAGCTATTCCCACACCCACGTCAACTCTACGTAAATCCATCCTCGTGTAATTGATTATCGGTGAACCCCACACGATCCCATTTGGAATCGTGATATATGTGTTATCAGGTTTAAGTAGTTCAGTCGACATTATTCCAACAGATTCAACAGAACCTTCTAGACCATTGATTTCAACATGTTCTTTTTCTCGGAAAGGTCTAAGAGTTGCTAACCACACTCCCGCAGCTAGATTATTGAAAGTATCTCTCATTCCGAACGCTAGAACCAAACCTAATACTGCAGAAAGGCCAAGTACTAATGAACTAACATTTAATCCTAATGCACTCGCAGCTAGAAGTATTATAACAAAATATAATACTATACTCAACATCCTTCCTAAAAACTTTCTTAATAAAGGAGGAAGACCAGCCTTTTTGAGACTATTTTTCATTATTTTAATTACAATCTTTATAACAATCCAACCTATTATCAGTATTAAAACTGCGATCAAAACTTGAAAAAAAGTTATGTTTAAATACGGTATTGTTCTATCTAAATTCAATTTTATCACCTATAAAAAAGATTTCGATCAATTATATAAATAAATACCGGCATAGATTAAAAAAAATTTAAAAGGGGTTTATTTCTCATGTTAACTTATAGAGCAAATTTTTAACTGTTTATCTGTATATAGATGGACCAGATTTAGTAGTAGATACATCCTCCTGTTCTCTCTGTGAACCACCTAAAGATTGGAAATGTATTGTTGCTCGCATACCCATATTAATAACTTCCTGAATAGTATCGTAAAATAATCCAATCTCAAGGTCCTGTTCATAAACGTGCTTTTTAATGACTATCGAA